>CAYRDE010000007.1:0-37077 GCA_964422935.1 uncultured Oscillospiraceae bacterium
TCCGCAATGAAAAATACTGTGGAGATTTAGTTCAAAAAAAGACTTACACACCCGATTTTTTGTCTCACGAGAAAAAGTACAATCGAGGTCAAGAAGAATTTGTGATTATCAAAGACCACCACGAGCCAATTATATCCCGTGAGCTGTTCGATGAAGCGAATCGCATTTTAGATGAAAAGTCACTTTCCCAAGAGGGAAAAGCCAAGCACAGTAACCGCTATCCGTTCTCTGGCAAAATCAAATGTGGGTGCTGTGGCTCAAGCTATGTAGCGAGATATAAGACCAGACAGGACGGAAGCCGCTATAAGGCATGGCGTTGCCTTGAAGGTGCAAGGCATGGTAGTCCTCATATTGACAAAGCAGGAAACCAAGTCGGCTGTACGGGGGGTAGTATTCGCAATGAAGATGCAACCCATATTATGTACCTTGTGACAAAGGAATTAAAGCTGAAACAGCAAAAAATCACAGATAATCTGATTTCTATTATCAATTCCATTATTGCTATGGATACGACGGGTACAGACATCGAGAAGCTGAAAGGGCAAATCGAAACGATTGAGGATAAGCGCACGAAGTTAATTGACATTTATATGTCTGGAGATATAAGCAAAGAGGAATTTAGTGCGGCACGGTCAAAGTGTGACGCTGAAATCAGAGAGCTTCAATCTGTGATCGACAGTATAGATAAACAGCAGGCTATGATAAAACAGCAACAGGAACTTCTGCAGGAAATCAGAGATGCTATAAACGAAATAGTTGGTGGCATTGAATATGATGACGAGTTTTACAAGCACATATTGGATAAGATGGTAGTCAACGACAGGGACAACATTGATGTGTATTTGAATTTGCTTCCTATTAAGTGGAGCTATACGGTTGCAAAAGCATCAAAAAAAGCGTTAGCCCCTGAATGGAACATTTCAGGGGCTTCTCTACCAATGTCAGTCAGCAGGCCCTTCAGCTCGTCAAAGGGCATGGCGTATCTCTGAGACAGATAACGAAGAGAGGCGCCCAGCTCGCCGTCAGGGCCACCGTATTGGGAAATGATAATGGCAGCCAGTTTTGGATTGGTTTTGTCGATTCGTACCGGGTATTGCAGTTTCTTGTCATAGAAAAACATGTTATGCCTCCTTATTTTTACTATATTCCCAGGGCCACGGATCGTCCAGCCAATCATAGCTCTCACTGTCCGAGAGTTGCATATGATTCAGTGGACCGTGCTTGCGGCTGTATTCCTCCCGGCAGCGGTGATACAGTTGCTGATAGCTGCGGTACAGATCCAGCGCCTCCCGATCCTCCCGGTGGGTATCCAGGTACAATGCCAGCTCCTGAACAGCAAATCCCAGGGCCTGAAGCTCCGCAAGGGCCATGGGAGGCAGCTCCTTCTCGTTGATCATTCCCAGGAAGGGCAGATCCAGCCCGGGGAATAGAGTGCCCCGAACCAAACCCTTTTGGGCTTCATATCTGGGCGGGTTCTCCAGCTGGAAGGGGACATAGGGATTTGCCAAAGGCGCCAGGGCAGGCAGCCTGCCTCCTCCACCGGATGAATTGTTGTTTCTTCGATCCAAAGGTCATTCCTCCTTATTTTTTCATGGAAACAGTCGTTCCATGTCATTCTATTAGGAATTTCCCTGGAATGTTCAAATTTCCTTTTTCGGGACATACACTGTGACGAGGTGGTGTACATGAAGAAATCAAGACGGATGGTTCTTTTTTACCTGTTTACCATTGCCGGCATCCTGGTGCTTTCTGACTGGGGGAGCAGGGCTGTTACTGTCATTGCGGAAAATTCGCCCGTGAAAAGGAATGTCTGCATCATCATTGATCCAGGGCATGGCGGGGAGGACGGTGGTGCGACCTCCTGCACAGGGGTGCTGGAGAGTACATACAATCTTTCCATTGCCACCAGGTTAAATGATATCATGCACCTTCTTGGCTATGAAACAAAAATGATTCGTACTACGGACACATCCATATACACAAAAGGGGAGACCATCGCCCAGAAAAAGGCTTCAGATCTGAAGGAGCGGGTGCGGATTGTAAACGAAACAGAAAATGCCCTGCTGCTCAGCATCCATCAGAATAACTTTCCGGATGGACGCTACAGCGGGGCGCAGGTATTTTATGCCGGGACAGATGGCAGCCAGGCGCTTGCCGAGCAGCTACAAGCTTCCCTTGTCAGTACCTTGAATCCGGAAAGCAAACGAAAGTGCAAGAAAAGTAACGGAGTATACCTCATGGAGCATATTAAACGTACCGGAGTCCTGATCGAATGTGGATTTCTCTCCAACCCGGGAGAAGAAGCGAGGCTTCGGGATGGGGAATACCAGAAAAAACTATGTTGTGTCATTGGAGCAACTGTCAGCGAATATCTCTCAAAACCTTGACCGGGCACGGTGTGAATGCTATAATAACCCCAAACAAAACAAGATCGTCACAAGATCATTTGCAAGGATATGAGAAACATATGGCGAAAACAAAAACTGTTTTTTTCTGCACAAGCTGCGGTTATGAGACCCCAAAGTGGATGGGGCGTTGTCCCAGTTGCGGTGCATTCAACACAATGGAAGAGCATGTGGAAAAGCCTGTGGCAGTGGGCAAAGTGAAAGCCGCACCGGTAGGTCAGAGCAGAAAACCGCAAAGAATTCGTGAAGTTACCAGCGGCGGTGAGATACGCTTTTCTACTGGTATGGGGGAGCTTGACCGGGTACTGGGCGGCGGCGCTGTAGCCGGTTCCCTGGTGCTGGTGGGCGGCGCACCCGGTATCGGTAAATCCACACTTCTGCTGCAAATCTGTAGTAGCCTGTGTGTCGGCAGGCGGGTTCTGTATATCTCCGGTGAGGAAAGTGAGCGGCAGCTGAAGCTCCGAGCGGAGCGGCTGGGAGTTGCCCCGGAGGAGCTTTACATTCTGTCAGAAACCCGGCTGTCCGATGTGGTGGAGGCGGCAGAGGAAATGGGACCAGACATTCTGATCGTGGACTCCATTCAGACCCTATACAACGAAGAAAATGATTCCTCACCAGGCAGTGTTTCCCAGGTGAAGGACTGCACCATGACTATGATGCAGCTGAGCAAGACTCAGGGTATCACCGTATTCGTGGTAGGCCACATCAATAAAGACGGAAATATCGCCGGACCAAAGGTATTGGAGCATATGGTAGACTGTGTGCTGTACTTTGAAGGAGATCCCAATACCTCGTACCGGCTCCTTCGGGCGGCAAAGAATCGATTTGGTTCCACTAACGAGATCGGTGTTTTTGAAATGATGGACACCGGCCTTGTGGAAGTACCGAACCCTTCCCAAATGCTTTTGGAAGGACGTCCAGAGGGAGCCAGCGGCACTTGTGTCGCCTGTGTAATGGAAGGTACACGTCCGGTGCTGGCTGAGGTGCAGGCGTTGGTGACAAAGACCACTTTTAACGTCCCCAGGAGGGCCGCTGACGGCTTTGATTTTAACCGGGCAATTCTCCTCATGGCTGTAGCAGAAAAACGTGCTGGAATGAAGCTGAGCGTTTTTGATGCCTATATCAACGTCATCGGTGGCCTGCGGTTGGACGAGCCGGGTGCGGACCTTCCGGTAGCGCTTGCGGTAGCGTCCTCCTATCGGGACGCACCCATTGCGGATGATTTGGTTGCGATCGGAGAAGTGGGATTGACAGGGGAGATTCGTGCGATTTCCAACATGAACCAACGGCTCAGTGAGGCGGCCCGTCTGGGTTTCAAAAAGTGCATCATTCCAAGAAGCGGGTCTGAAAAGCTGGAAATCCCCCAGGGATTGACGGTTTACAAGGTCAGAAACCTTCGGGAAGCCATTGAAACAGCGCTATAATGTTTTTTTCATACAAACGATAATGTGACAAGGAGGTATAATTCATGGATCACCGGAAAAAGAGATTCTTACTCTGGTTAAAACACACCTTTCAGCCAATTGGGATTGCGGGCTTTTTTACAGGAGTTTTTCTGAGTTTTTCCTTATCCATTGAGATCCGGGAATGGTTACGATCCCATAAAGAAATAATTGTTCCTCTTATCCTTCTGCTGCTTGCCATTCTCACAATTATGGGGCTACGTGAATGGAAAAAACAGAAGAATATGGCGGCCTGGGGCGGAAATGGTTGGCTGCCGTTAGGCGTTGCAGTCACTTCTGTGGTTTGCAGTTTCTCGAGATATTTGAAGATGTCCTATCTGGTTTTAGCGCTTGCCGCATGTGTGGTATTGTTCCTTCTTGACTATATACTATGGCCCGGAAGGGAAGAAGAAAGCTAGAAATCGCTCCATTGTTATTACACAACTTGTCTGTAGCAAAGACAGCTTCATAAAAAGCAGCAGCTATCCATTTTAAGATAGCTGCTGCTTTTTAGAAACAGAAAGTGATCAGCGATTAGAGGAGAGGGGAGGGCTAGAGAAGAAAGCCGATGACAATTCCCAACAGAAAGCCAACGATACTAACCGCCCAATATTCAATTGGATTTCTGCGATATTTTACCCGAATAATCCGTTTCACCACGGGTTTTTCCACGATTTTTTCGACTTCAACAACTTTATCGATTTTTTTCACCATATTCAAAACAATCGGTGCTTCCTCGTATACCGGTTTGCGGCCCGTGGCCAGGTATTCCACTTCCGTATCCAGGACCTCAGCCAGCTTGATGAGCTTTAAGGTATCAGGACTTGCCTGGTCGTTTTCCCATTTGCTCACGGCCTGGCGTGAGATTTCCAAGGCATCAGCCAGCTGGCCCTGGGATAAATTCTGAGCCTTCCGCAAATCCGCAATTCTCTCTCCGATGGACATAATCCGATTTCCTCTGCAAATAATATGTCAACTTTTGGTTGCATTTATCATAATATACAATTTATTTTGAAAAGTCAAGCTTGGAAAGGGGATTTGCCTCCGCAGCGATTTTTAGCTCCGTATTCTCAATATGGGTGTAGATCTGAGTGGTATTCAGGTTCTCATGGCCCAGTACTTCCTGGACAGTTTTTACATCCACACCGCCGGAAAGCATCATGGTTGCGGCAGTATGCCGGAGTTTATGGGCGGAAAACTGGGTGGAATCCAACCCAGCTTGCAGCAGCGCCTTTTTTACCAGGCGATGGACAGCTGTGACGCTGATCCGGTTATTGTCCCGGGAGCCAAAGAGCGCTCGATTGTCCGTCAGAACCTTTTTGTTCCGTTCCTCCAGATAGGCATCAATGGCTTTCCGGCAAGCGCTTCCGAAATAGACAAATCGTTCCTTATTGCCTTTGCCGACCACACGAATCCGATCCTCGTATACGTCCGTCAGATTCAGTCCCACAAGCTCACTGCGCCGGATACCACAGTTGAGAAACAGCATCAAAATAGCATAGTCCCGTTTTTCGTTCTGACCTGAGACAGCCTGCAGCAGTGCGGAGGATTGTTCCATAGTCAGGTATTTTGGCAGGCTTTTCCGAAGCTTTGGGTATTCCAAATCCGCGACAGGATTTTCGCTCAATTGTTTGGTTCGCACTGTCAGATATTTATAGAAGGATTTAATGGAAGAAAGCTTCCTGGCCCTGGCTGTAGCTGAGATCCCATGGTCTGGTGCCGGAGAATCCGGATTGATAGCGCGGTCGTTGGCGAGATAGGATAGGAAATCAAAAATATCAGAAGTGTCTATGCCCTTAATAAATGCAATGTCAACATCGTGAATATCAATATCTTCCAACTGCGTGGTAATTGGCATGTCGCACCGCATCAATTTTATAAAACGGAGAAACATCCGAAGATCCAGATAGTATTCAGATATGGTCAGTGGAGACTGGCCTTTGATATTTTCATGGTAGATTAAAAATTCCCGCAGAATTTGGGGACAATCGGCGTAGCGTTTCATAGAGGCCTCCTGAAAGTATGATATGGGCCATGGATGTGGCTCTTGATCTATTATAGCATATTTGCACTTTAAACGCAACAAAATTTTTATTTTGTTGCGTTAGCTGAGGCGAAAGAAAAATAGGCGCATGGAATCGCCTCAGCTAACGCATCCGGGGCCGTGCCCCACAAAATACTGGTTTTGTGTCGTTCGCCTTTCTGAGGTCCCCTCCTTTCTTCTTGCCAAATTACCGTTCTTTCACAGGAAATCACAACCTTAAAATTAAGCCTCGTTTTACACTAAAAAAACTGCTTTACATTTCTGCCGGTTCCATGTAAAATAGTGTCAGATCCTATAACACTTACAGGAGGAATTCACAATGCATGTGAAACGAATTGGTGTACTTACCAGCGGCGGCGATGCCCCCGGCATGAACCCTTGCGTTCGTGCGGTTGTGCGTACCGCTCTTTATCACGGCCTGGAATGCTATGGCATTCGCCGTGGCTGGCATGGCTTGATTACCGGTGACATTGTCAAGCTGGACGAAAAAAGCGTTTCCCATACCATTAATCGTGGTGGCACAATCCTTTATACAGCCCGTAGTAAGGAGTTTATGACAGAAGAAGGCCAGCGTAAGGCCGTCTCTACCTGTAAGTTTCTTGGACTGGACAGCATCATTGCCATCGGCGGTGACGGCACTTTCCGGGGTGCGCTGGCTCTGAGCAAATATGGCATCAATGTAATCGGTATCCCCGGCACCATTGATAATGATATCAGTTGCACCAATTATTGCATTGGCTTTGATACCGCAGCCAATACGGCGATTGAATGCATCGATAAGCTCCGGGATACCATGCAGTCTCACGAGCGCTGTTCCGTGGTAGAAGTCATGGGACGCAATGCCGGATATCTTGCCATGTATGTGGGCCTGGCTGTAGGCGCTACTGCCGTTCTTGTCCCCGAGGAACCCATTGACTTTGAGCGGGATGTGATCGAGAAAATCCGTCAGGCCCGTTTCAATGGTTTTACCCACTATATGATCGTAGTAGCCGAAGGCGCCGGCTCCGCAGCGGATATCGCAGCAAAAATCAAAGATGCCATTGACCTGGACCCCCGTGTCACCGTTCTCGGGCACATCCAGCGCGGTGGCTCCCCTACCGGTCGTGACCGTGTCAATGCTACGAAAATGGGCTACATGGCAGTGGAATTGCTCCTGCAAGGAAAATCCAACCGAATCGTTTGTACCCATGATGGCGGCTTTACAGATGTGGACATCGAAGAGGGCCTTGCCATGCGCAAAGGCATTCAGCAGATGGAAGTTGACGTTCTTGCCGCTATGACCGGAATCTAAAGCCGTATCTGATCAATTAACCCGCCGTGGCTTCATTCACGGCGGGTTCTTCTATTCAAGTCGAATGCCTACCAGAGAACCTACTCCTGCCAAAAGGGTCAGGAAGTCCTGCATCGACCATTGATCCAGGTTCTTATATCCTGGAGTCTCAATATCCGCACCTTTGGAAATTGTCAGCACGCAGGCTGCTTTTGCTGCATTGGAAGATATGGTTTCCGCCTGATTTACTAGCTGAAATAACGAAATCAAATCTTCTGTTTCCAAACGCAGTCCCTGCTCTGTTTTTTGGAAATTAAAAAAGACTGGTGCCGGAAGCTGGTTTGAACGGAAAATCATTGCGCCGTTTTGTGGCACCCAATCAAAGGAGAAAGAATGATCCTTCTCGATTCCCTCACCAATGGTATGAATCTCCCAGCTTTCCACATAGTGGCTTTCACTGCTTTGGGTAGACACCTGGACAGAAATGCTTTGGGCGTTTCCATAACTGCCGGTCAGTGTCAAGGGGTCCCGAGTGGGGTCTTGATTCAAATCGAAGCAATACTGAAACGGAGCGCCTCCGGAGGTGCCGGTGAGACTGACTCGTACCAGGGTATCCCCATACAGGTAGAAGGAAAAGTAAGCACTCGTTTCCGCTCCATATTTCTCTCCCATGAACCTGGACAGAACCCCGGTAATTTGCTCTGCGTTGATGGTGTAATCCAATTCATCACAGGTAAGCCTTTCCGTTCCTATCATAATATCCCCGCTGCGAATCTGGCAAGGCATCGCTGCAATTCCCAGAAGCAGCTTTTGAATTTCCTGCCCGTTTAGCTCCGGAAGCTTAGGCTGAGGGTATTCTCGGCATACCCATCCCTGGATCTCCTGAATGGAATCGTTCCACCGGTCAAGAACGGCATCGTTGACAATAAAGTCCAAAAGCGGAATTTTACGAAGATCCGAGGCAAAGGTATCATAGGTGATTCCATAGTAATCCCCGTTTGCCAGCTCATCAGAGGAAACCGCCATAAAGCTGGAATCCAGATAAGCAGACAGATCAATCGATTGCTTTGGTGTCCTGGCAATCCCTTCCGCACGAATTTGGTGCGCGTTCAGGTCCGCTGAAACTGTCATATCGTAAGTGATGGTTCCCAGAATCTCCTGGTTAGTTACTGCTTCCATGTTGGCTGTGTACTTTCCTTCCGGATGATAGTATTCTGCCAATATCAGCAGTGGGTCTCCCTGGAACCGTTCCTCCAACTGAGAAAATGCTTTGCGCAGCGCGGCAGTCAGCTGCGTTTTCGCTTTGAGCTTTCGTCCAGCCATACCCCCAAAGACAACTGCCATGATGAGAAGAAGCACCAGCGCTGGAAGCCAGTATCTTCTTTTCTTTTTTTCCACAGTATCCCTCCCCTATTCCGGATTTCCATATTCTACCCAATATTCTTGAATTTCATATGAATAAAAAAGGTCTGCCACGTTTTTGGCAGACCTTTTTACGCTTTGGGATGACATTTGTCATAGACCGAGCGCAGCTTATGGTTGATCATATGGGTATACATTTGCGTGGAAGAGATATCGCTGTGTCCCATCAATTCTTGCAAGGAGCCAAGATCGGCGCCGTTTTCCAGAAGATGTACAGCAAAGCTGTGACGCAGCGTATGGGGGGTAATATCCTTCTCAATTCCGGCTTTTACCTGATAAGATTTCAGTATTTTCCAAAACCCCTGGCGGCTCATGCGGGATCCACCTACATTGACAAACAGCGCTTTTTCCGTGGGATCAGCAACCATAGCCATGCGGATTTCTTTGATGTACACAGTCAGAGCTTTGAGTGCAGCCGGATACAGCGGAATGGAACGGCTCTTTTTTTCGCTGCTGCATTTCAGCATTCCCAGCTCCAGATTCACATCATCCACATTGAGATCAATCAGCTCCGTGACGCGAATACCTGTGGCATACATAACTTCCAGCATAGCTTTGTCACGAATGCCTTTTGCATCTGCGCCGGAGGGCTGGGACAAAAGCTGCTCCACTTCCCTTCCGGAAAGAATCTGTGGCAGCTTTTTCTCGCCGCGATCTACATGGATATTGCTGGTGACGGGAGAAGACTCCAGGAATCCGGTGGAAACCAGATAGGAAAAGAAGTTCTTCAGACTTGCCAGCACTCTGGAAACCGTAGCACCAGACTTTCCCTGGCTTTGCAGATCACTCAGATAATCGCTGATATTCAGTTGTGTGACGCCAACGATATCCGTTTCTGCGTTGTTTTGCAGCCATTCAGAAAACTGACGAATGTCACGCATATAGGAAGAAACGGTATTGTCTGACGCCTGCTTTACCTTGGACAGGTAATTTTCATAAGCATGAATCAAGTCCAACATGAATCAGCGTACCTATTTTTCCTTTCTAAGTTTCTATCAAACACACCAAAAATGGTGAAATGACACGAATATGAATACTTCCCACAAGCAGGAGCAAGGAACAAGCCAATAACGCTTCCAAGGTGCTGGCACGGTGCTCCGGAGAAAGGTAGCGAAGCCAGAACCAATATAGAATTGGAAGGGATGTCCAGCTGCTAAACAGAAGTAAAATCCGCATAAGCCAACCTGCGGAAGAGAAGGCCTGATAAATTCCCAGTGATATCTGAGAAAAAAGCCATGCCTTTAGAAAGCAGATTGGAAGCAGAAACGATAAGTTTGAAAGAAAAACCGCATAAGCGGAGAGCAGAAAAGGAAGCAAAGATACACACAAAATTCCGACGATCGACACGGGCGCATAAAGCACACCGCGCATCAAGGCATGTAATGATTCTCCACCCAATAGGTACGCAAGACAGCCTCCTGCAAGCCCGGATACCCAGGAGAATGCAAGATAGCGTCGAGAGTCCTTGCGCCATTTTCGGGGAGAATCCTTTGAAAGTCGCCGCACCATGAAACTGCCCTCATTTCATAGACGGCTTCGGAAAAACTCGCTTATGCAAACATCGCAGATAAGCGGGTTGTGGTGAAAGAACATCTGCCATTTGTTTTCATTCATACTATACTCCATTTTTTACTTTTTTTCAAGCTTTTTTAGCCAAATTTCGCTTTTTTGTAAATTATGACGAGATTTATGTCAACATTTTTATGTCAACTCTGTAAACCAGAGTTCTATTTTTCTTTACCATTTTCAACTTTTTGACAACATCTTGCGTCGCAGAGCGCTGTGACGCACAAAATATAGATTATGAAATATTACTTGCAAAATGCTATTAAAGGTAAATATAATTTACCTGAGAGGAAATTTTGTACAAGTTAACGATTCCGTAATTTTATTTTCTTTCGTTTTCCCTTCCCCCCTTCCCTGAGACCTGTCAAAATCGCCCCTCCACATCCCGCTAGAATCAGCAGTCCGGTGACCCATACCGCCTCGTATTGCCCCCCGAAGAACAACGCAGTGATTGCCAAAAGCATACCATAGTAAATCGCCCCGGAGGCAGCGCAAGCCAGCAATCGCTGCCGTTTGATTTTGCTGCAGGAAACCATGGCTCCCACAAATGAGGACCCGATCAGCATTACTACGATTCCATATCCTACATTTTCCCAGGCAATTCGTTCACTGTCCACCAGCTTGGCAATTACCGCTGCACAAACCAGTGTCATTCCCATGCTGACTGCACTGCCGACAAGTAATCCCATCGGCATAGAAACAGCTTTCCCGGACGCTTTTTGATTGACGACCATTCTCCTCTCCCCTTTCAGTGCAATCTTATTCTCCGTTCAAAGAGAAAAGAACCGGGACAGGCAAATACCTGTCCCGGCTGTATCATCCGTTCGCTGAGGCCAGAAGGAGATCAGACCTCAATATCCATATTTGCATTGCGCCGCTGGGCCTGGGCCTCTGTTACGGTGCGAAATTTCATGCGGGTCTCGCGAACCTCTTCCAATGCCTTTGAAATGGACTCTTCCGTCTGGCGCAGAGATTCGTCCATATAGGCATTTCCCGCTTTGCGAAGCTGTTCAATCCGGCTTTGGGTCTGGCCCACCAGCTCTTCACTGCGCTTCTTCGCTTCCGCATAGACAGCTTCCTTGGTCATCAGCTGTCTGGACTTCTCCTGGGCATCCCGGAGGATTCCTTCCGCCTCCCGACGGGCCTGGCTAATCAGTTCATTGCGGGATTCTACAATGGTACGGGACTGCTTTAATTCCCCGGGGAGCTGAGCGATGATCTCATCCAGCATATCCAGAACCTTATCCCGCTCCAAAATGCACTTGTCCGCCGCCAAAGGCATGGAGCGGGCATCCTGCACCATATCGTACAACGCGCCAATGATGTCTTCAATGTTACGGTCGCTCATATTCATTTTCCTCCTCGGATAGATTGGATTCTCTCTTTTATTCTTTCCTGAAAATCAGGAATAATTGCGGTAGGCAGGAAGTCAGACAAATCCACGCCATATGCACCCAGCTCCTTGACCATGCTGGAGCTTAAATACATGTATTGACTTTCGGCTGTCAGGAACATGGTGTCCAGTTCGGGATTGATCTTATGATTGACCAGCGCCATCTGGAATTCGTTTTCAAAATCTGAACCGGCCCGCAGCCCCTTGACAATCACACAGCTTCCCCGGCGTTTTGCGTAATCTGCCAGAAGCTCGCTGGAACCGTCCACTTCTACATTGGGAAGGTCCTGGGTGACACGGCGAATCAATTCTACCCGTTCCGCCAGTGTAAACATAGGATTTTTTCCCGCGTTTACCATCACACACACAATCAATTTGTCGAAAATATTGGAAGCCCGCCGAATAATGTTCAAATGTCCGCTGGTAACCGGATCGAAACTGCCCGGATAAATCGCAATCTTCATAGTAATCCCAACCTGACGCTCATTCCTTCCGGTAAAACGTCAGCAATGTTTGTCCGTATTTATAGTCCCGGGAGCGCGTGTACCCTGCAACCTCCCAGGGAAGCTCCTTGCCCAAAGGACGCTCTGTAACTATTATACCACCCGAATGCAAAATGTCAATTTCCGTTATGCGATTTAGGGCGTTTTCCAAAAAAACTTCCGCATAGGGAGGGTCCAGAAAAATAATATCAAATTTGTCCCGGCACCGATCCAGGTAAGCGAGGTAATCGCTGCGCAGGACCCTTGCCTGGGCGTCCAGCTTTGTCCGCCTCAGGTTTTCCCGGATCAGCTTGCAGGCATCCTCCCTGGCATCCACGAATACCGCTCTGTTGGCACCCCGGCTGAGAGCTTCAATTCCCAGCTGCCCCGTTCCGCCAAACAGGTCCAGCACTGCGGTTCCGGGAATATCAAACTGAAGAATACTGAAGCACGCTTCCTTGACCTTATCCGTTGTCGGTCTGGTAAGCATTCCCTCCGGTGTTTTCAGCTGAACGCCCCGGGCCTTTCCTGTGATCACACGCATAGGCGGTTCCTTTCTTTTCACACAGCTTGAAACTGCGTCATATCAAGCATAACCATTTTTTCTGATTTTATTGTGTTTTCGCATTCGGGCAAGAACGCGGGAAAAAGTAAGGACTTCTAATGCATTTCCCGCTATTCTTCCCCGGCATCTTTATGGAAGTGGTGAAAAACCGCCGCTGCCGCATCCTTTGGAAGCAGCCGTTCCAGCTCCGGAAGCGTAGCCCCAGATATAGCGGTAATCGATTTAAACTGACGCAGAAGCTCCTGCTTTCTCTTGGGACCAATTCCGGGGATATCATCAAGCTGAGAATACCGCAGTCGCTTGCTGCGAAGCTGACGATGGTAGGTTATGGCGAACCGGTGAGTCTCCTCCTGAATGTTCCCGATTAACGAGAAGACCGCTTGATTATTGTCAATGCGAATCTCCTGACCCTGCGGCGTCACCAGCGCTCTTGTACGGTGACGATCATCTTTTACCATACCGAACACCGGGAAGCTGAGGTTCAGTTCCTCCAACGCCTCCACTGCCACCTTGGCGTGATTTACGCCGCCGTCGATGAGAAGCAGGTCTGGTGGTTCCTCGAAGCCCTTATCCCCTGCCTGATAATGGGCAAACCGGCGCTTCACCACCTGATGCATGGAGGCGTAATCGTCCTGGTCCGTCAGTCCCTCCAGCTTAAACCGCTTGTAGTCGCTCTTTTTGGGCTTTCCCTCCACAAACACCACCATGCTGGCCACAATATCCGTACCGGAAATATTGGAAATATCGAAGGATTCCATCCGTTTCGGCGGGTCCATGGCAAGCATTTTGCCCAGAAGCATTAATGTGGCGCTGACCCGCTCTTCCTTATCTGTAAGCCGCTGGGCTTCCTCGAAGGCGTTTTTACAAGCCAGTTCCACCAGCCGGACATTATCTCCCCTCTGGGGCACATGGAGCTTTGGAAGGCGTCCGAACTGCTGCTCCAGAAGCTTGGCAAACAACTCACTGTCATCCAGCGGGAAGGGCAGTAAAACCCGTTTGGGGGCCAATCCCCGGCTGAGATAAAACTGCTTCAAGAGACTGGAAACCGCCTCTGCTTTATCATCCGGTCGGGAGAACACCTCATAGTCCTTATCCAGCAGATTGCCGCCGGAAAAGTGGAGGACGGCAAAGCAGGCCTTCGCCTCGGTCTCTCCGTAGCCCACCACATCCGTATCCGCCAGAGTACCGGCGGTGACAAGCTGCTTTTGCCCCAGGTTTTCTACAGCGGTAAGCCTGTCCCGCAGGCTGGCTGCCAGTTCAAACTCCAGATTGTCCGCGGCGGCAAGCATCTGAGCTTTGATTTGGTCCGCTACAGCCTTGTAGTTTCCCTGTAGCAGCTGCTTTGCCTGGAGCATGGTTTCCCGGTACTCCGTGCAGCTTTTGCCCTCCTGGCACCATCCGGCGCACTGGTTCATATGGTAATTCAGGCAGGGCCGTTCCTTGCCAATGTCCCTGGGAAACTGCTTGTGACAGCCCGGAAGCTTTAGTGTCAGACGAATCGCTTCCATCACGTCATGGGTCACCGACCTGCCGCCATAAGGGCCATAGTAATCCGCCCCGTCGTCAGAAAGTTTGCTGACCAAGGTAATGGCGGGATAGATTTCCCGCATGTCCAGACGCAGATATGGGTATCCCTTATCGTCCTTTAAAAGGATGTTGTATTTTGGCATGTAGCGCTTGATGAGGGAACACTCCAGCACCAGCGCTTCAAACTCCGACGCGGCTACAATTACGTCAAAATGGTGAATTTTACTAACCATGATCCGGGTCTTTGGCGTATGGGATGCCGTGTCCTGAAAATACTGGCTGACCCGGTTTTTCAGCTTTTTTGCTTTGCCCACATAGATGACCTTGTCCGTTTTGTCGCGCATGATATATACACCGGGAGCATAGGGCAAGGACAGGGCTTTTTCCTTCAGTTCATCAAAGGTCATAGGGATTCCTCATAACAAAACCGCCTCAATGCCCGCAAGCAGCATCAAGGCGGTTTTTCTGGAGCAACACTGCAGAATGGGCCAAGCGCTTTCGGCAGAAGATTTGCCGAAAGCCGCAGCTCCCATTGTGCGGTGCTGCCCTAACTATTCTTAATAAACATCCCGCTGGAGCAGCTCTTCCAGCGCATTTACAGCAGCCTCCGCGTCAGGGCCGGCAGCGCTCAACACAACCGTGGTACCCGTAATAATTCCAAGGGACATGATACCAAGTAAGCTTTTTGCGTTCATTTTGCGGCTTCCGGATTCCAGCCAGATGCTGCTGTCAAATTCATTGGCCTTCTGCACAAAATAGGTTGCCTGCTTATTGTGCAAACCGGACTCACAACGGACGATGACTTCTTTACTGAACATAATACACACTCCTTTGCACCACACTACCTTCCAGCATGGCGGGTCTATACATATCATAGCATTTTTAACGAAAAAGTCAACTTCTTTTCAGAGTGTTTACACAAGAAGCAGGCTGAAAGCCCCGTTTTTTTGTTGAAAACGTTTCCATTATCTGGGCACGGCATTTTTCAGTCGAATTCAGCAATGGTAACACCGTCTTCTCCCTCGCCATATTGACCCAGCCGGAACCTTTTCACATACTTATTCTTTTTTAAGGCCTGCTGAACGGCAGCACGAAGGGTTCCGGTTCCTTTTCCATGGATGATCCGCACCTGGCTGACATTGCTGCGCATGGCCTCATCCAAATACCGGTCCAGGACACAGATGGCCTCGACAGAGTCCATTCCCCGCAAATCCACCTCTGTGGGCATGGCAGTCAGCTTCATTTCTCTGCCGGAGTGCTTCGGACGGGGGCCCTTTGCCTGATAGGGATTGTCCTGCTCCAGAAGATAAACCTCCTCCGGTTTTGCGGAGAGCTTTAAGATACCCGCCTGAAGCTGATAGCTTCCGTCTTTGTTAATCCCAATGACGCTGGCTTTGGTGCCCAGCTTTAGAAGCTCCACCGTGTCCCCCACCAGAATGCCTCTGGCAGGCTGGGGACGTGCCTTCTGGGGCTGCGTGGCCCGAAGCTTGTCCTCCACCTCGTTCAGATTCCGGCGCAGTTCAGACTGCCGCTGATTGATGCCTGTCACATCGGCGCTGTCTGCCAGCTGCTTGCGCATGGCCTTCAGTTCCTCAGAGGCCAAGTTGGCAGCGGCACGGGCTTCCTCGATGATGTACTGGGCTTCCTTTCGGGCAGACTCCATGGCCTTTTCCTTTTCCTTCCGAAGCTGGGCCTGGTATTCTTCACTTTGCTGCTTGATTTTCGCCGTTTCCTGACGCAGACGCTCGGCCTCCTGCCGGGCGGACTCCATCTGCTGACGCTGCTGCTCCAGCTGAGACAGCACATCTTCAAAGTTCTTATCGCTCTTGTCTACCAGGTCATCGGCTTCTTTCAAAATCTCCTCCGAAAGCCCCAGCTTCCGGGAAATAGCAAAGGCGTTGGACTTTCCTGGGATGCCGATAAGCAGGCGATAGGTAGGCCGCAGTGTCTCTACATCAAACTCACAGGAGGCATTGATGACACCCTTGGTGCGCATAGCGTAAAGTTTTAATTCCGCGTAATGGGTAGTTGCCACCACCCGGCTGCCCATTTTCCGGCAGAATTCAATGATAGCGGTAGCCAGTGCCGCACCCTCGGCAGGATCGGTACCCGCTCCCAGCTCGTCAAACAGCACCAGAGTACGGTCGTCACATTGGGCTACCACATCCACAATGGTGCGCATATGACTGCTAAAGGTGGAAAGACTCTGGGCAATGGACTGTTCGTCGCCAATGTCCGCCAGAATCGCGTCAAAGGTGGACAGGACGCTCCCATCCCCTGCCGGGATATGGAGGCCGCACTCTGCCATCAGGGTCAAAAGGCCGATGGTCTTCAATGTAACGGTTTTGCCGCCGGTATTGGGTCCGGTAATAATCATGGAGTCAAAATCCGTACCTAACCGCAGGGATACCGGCACAACGGTCTTTGGATCAATAAGAGGGTGCCGGGCATTGCGGAGTTCCACCCTGCCCTTGTCATTCATAATAGGTGCCCAGGCCCGCATCCGATAGGCAAGCTTTGCCTTGGCAAAAATCACATCCAGCTGAACCAGCATCTGGTAATTCAGGGTGATAGCCTCCCGGTAGGAGGCAGCCTCACTGGACAGCTCCGCCAGAATCCGCTCGATTTCCTTCTTCTCCTTCAGTTCCAGCTCCCGCAGGGCGTTATTGGCATTTACGGCGGACATAGGCTCTACAAAATAAGTCGAGCCGGTAGCGGATACGTCATGGACCAGGCCGGGCACATCGTTCTTACACTCACTCTTTACCGGAACCACATACCTTCCCTGCCGGATGGTGATGATGGGTTCCCGAAGGTACTTGCTGTAGGCGGGAGAGGAAATCACCTTCTGCAGGCTGTCCCGAATTTTTCCGGACTGGATACGCATATGACGGCGGATATCCGCCAGAGCGGAGGAAGCGTTGTCGGCAATCTCCTCCTCAGACAGGATCGCGCCAAAAATCTTATCCTCTAAGTATTTGTTTGGAGACAGAGCGCGGAACAGCGGGTCCAGGACAGTTGCCTTCTCGTCCTCCGCCACATATCCCTTGACAGTTCTGGCACAGCGCAGAATTCCGGCAATCCGCAGCAGTTCGATAGGCTGGAGACTGCCGCCCCGGTCTGCCCGTTCCAAAGAAGCGGATACATCCGTTACATCCCCAAAAATGGGATTCCCCTTTCGGGCACACAGATCCGATGCCGCAGTGGTTTCCAGCAGCATATGCTCTACGTCTTCAAGATCTGAGCTGGGCCGGAGCCGGAGACAGGCTTCCTTTCCCCCCTGGCTTCCGGCACAGGCTGCCAGAAGTGCAAGAACCTGGTCAAGTTCCAGCTTTACCAGGGATTTTTCGTATAATTCAGACATGGTTTTCTCCTAAATTCTATTTTGTTTTTCTTGAAACGGTTCCTTCTTCCAAAGGCAGCAGGCAAGAATGACACAACCCAAAAGTAAGATTCCCGCTGAATAAACAGGGGTATCGGAATGGGTTCCCGCAAATATATCAATTGAAAAATCGGACAGGTCAACGGCATAAGGGTAATGATAAAAGGCTGTGGAAACCACACTGTGAATGGTTTCCTCCGATAGACCACACCGATAAGAATCCGTCAGGGAATACCGATTCAGCACCGGATTCCGAGAAAATTCCAGGATGCAAACCGTGTCGTTCTCCACACAGGCAGAGATCGCCACATCCTTCTTCTCGGAGAACACGGTTGTCCGGGCCACAGCGCCGACCATGTCCTCCGGTACCGATTGAGAAAGCGCATCCCGGGAAAGCAGAGATATCCGAAAACCGCCCTCCGTCAGTAGCTGGCACCCAATGAGAATAAGAATCACACCCAGCGCAATACCGAAACTACGTTTTTTCACAGACCCATTCTCCTTTTCTATGTTTTCTCAACGGATAGAGTGGGAGCGACATACAGGGATTTATAGAAATCCAGGGTAGAAAAACCCCGTTCCAGCTGGGTTGTTAAGTAAGCTTCCGCCAGGGCGGAAAGCATTTGCAGGCTATCGTCTCCGATTCGGAAGGCCAAAAGCTTTTTGGGATCGCACAGGCAGATATACCGCATGGCTTCCAATACCGACGGATTGACAGGCATTCGAATTCCTGCAGAGGCAGGGTCCCGGCATTCCGCACATTCCAGCCGCCCTTCAGACAGGTCAAACCGTTCCGGGGTCTGGCTTCCGCACATATGACAGCCGAACAGATCCGGCGTGTAGCCGGAAAGGCAGGATGCCCGCAGCTCAAAGGCCGCCTTGATCTGGCTCTGGTCAGTTGAGGAATTCGAAAGAGCGTACAGGCAGTTTAAAAGCAGAGACAGAAGCTCAGGATTCGGCAGGTCCTCCTGGGAAAGCACTTCCGTAACCTGGGCAAAATAAGTACCCAGGGACAGCTTGGTTAACTCCCGCCGCAGAGGAAGAAACAACTCCAGAGATTGGGCCTCATTGATGGTATACTGTCCCCGGTATTCAAATAGGTTATATTCCCCATAGGCTAAAAGCTCGCAGGGAGCCGTCAGGGGACTGTTTTTTCGGCGCAGTCCCTTGGCCTTTACCGTCAGCTTTCCATGACGGCGGGTCAGCAGCGTCAGCAGAGCATCCCGGTCATTGTAGTCCGTAACCCTCAGGACGATGCCCTGGATCGTCAAATACATGGTTTGCCTCCGATTTAAGCATGGTGCTGTACATAAGGTACGCTTCCGGCGCACCGGTTTCCATAAAAAGCTGCCAATAATCCATTGCGTTCATCCTGATCCCTCCTATGGGTAGGATTTGCATGGAAGCCTCATTTTACAACTGGAAATTACTGATCGTTGTAGCCAAAGTTGCGCACCAGGAAGTCACTGTCTCTCCAGTTCTCCTTCACCTTCACCCAGGTGGTAAGGTAAACCTTCGTACCCATGAACTTCTCACAGTCCACCCGGGCCATTGAGGAGATTTTTTTAAGCATGGCCCCATGCTTACCAATAATGATTCCCTTATGGCTGGCCTTCTCGCAGAAGATCGTAGCGTCAATATCAATGATGCCGTTGTCCCGCTCAGTAAAGCGGGTGATCTCCACAGCGGTGCCATGGGGAATCTCCTTGTCCAGGCACCACAGGAGCTTTTCCCGAATGATCTCCGCCATGACCTGCTTTTCCGGCTGGTCAGTGGTGGCATCCTCCGGGAACAGGAAAGGGCTTTCAATGGCGTACTTCTCACATTCCGCCAGAAGCTCCTCTACACCGTCGCCAGTTTTGGCGGAAATGGGGATAATGGCGTCGAAGGCCCCTGTCTGAGCATAGACATTGATAACCTCCAGCAGCTTGTCCTTTTCAACGGTGTCGATCTTATTAATGGCAAGAATGGCGGGGCAGCGAATCCCCTTCAGCTTTTCAATCAGAGCCTCCTCCTGGACTCCCACGGACGGGATGGGCTCCACCACCAGAATGGTGGCATCCACATCGGCAATGGACTCCCGGACGGTATTGACCATATAGTCACCCAGCTTGGTTCTTGCCTTATGGTAGCCTGGGGTATCCACAAATACAAACTGCATATTGTCTCGGGTGACAATACCGCAGATCCGGTTCCGGGTCGTCTGGGGCTTGTTGGAGACAATGGCAATCTTTTCTCCTACCAGACAATTTGTCAGAGTGGATTTTCCCACGTTGGGCCGTCCGGCGATGGCAACAATGGCGGTTTTGGTATTGGTATTCATATGATTCTCCTATGTGAAAGCAATAATCAGTCTCTGGACATTCCGGGAATTCCCGCGGCAATGGCCTCTTCCCTGCCCCGCATCTGCTTTTTCTGAGGCCCTTCGTCCAGATGATCATAGCCCAGAAGATGGAGCATGGAATGAATCGTGAGATAGCCAACCTCCCGCCGGGGAGAATGCCCGAATTCCTTTGCCTGGGCCATGGCACGCTCTAAGCTGATGCACATATCCCCCAGGGGCACCAGTCCGGTGGCAGGGTCCTTATAGTCTTCCCAGTCCTGGGGTGGCTCACCGGGTGTCAATTGGAACATGGGAAAACTCAGCACATCTGTAGGGGCGTCGATCTTTCTGCTTTCCCGGTTGATGATTTGGATTCCGGCGTCATTTGTCACCAGGACGTTGATCTCACAGGGCGTGTTGACACCCTCCGCTTTCAAAGTCGCCTGGATGCACTTTCGAATGTTGGCGCTGATGGTGAATTTTTCCAGGCTCAGCTGTTCAAATACCAGGTTAATTTTATGTCTCATGGCTTCTTCCTCTGATAATGTCCTTTAAATTGTCTGGATGTGGGTTTTGTAAACTCCGGCTTCTGGGCTGACCGCTCATAGGCGTTGATAATCTCCTGCACCAGGGCATGACGAACAACGTCAGCAGAGGTCAGGCGACAGATGGCAATATCCTTGATGCCCTCCAGTACCCGCACCGCGTCCTTCAGGCCGGAAACCTTGTCGTCCGGCAGGTCGATCTGAGTTACGTCGCCGGTGATAACTACCTTCGACCCAAAGCCCAACCGGGTTAAAAACATTTTCATCTGCTCCCGGGTCGTATTCTGGGCCTCATCCAGAATGATAAAGCTGTCATCCAGCGTCCGACCACGCATATAGGCCAGAGGCGCAACCTCAATGGAACCACGTTCCTGATACTTCTGGAAGGTCTCCGCACCCAGCATATCATACAGGGCATCGTAAAGAGGCCGGAGATACGGATCTACCTTGTTTTGCAGGTCCCCCGGCAGGAAACCCAGGCGCTCTCCCGCCTCCACAGCAGGCCGGGTCAAAATGATCCGGTTCACCGTTCGCTCCCGAAAAGCCGCCACAGCGGCAGCTACCGCCAGATAGGTTTTGCCGGTACCGGCAGGCCCTACGCCTATGGTTACGGTGTTCTTCTGGATGGCCTTCATATACTTCTGCTGGCCCACGGTTTTAGCCTTAATCGGCTTTCCCTTGGCAGTGATGCAGACCACATCCTTTGCCATCTGCGCCACCTGGTCGTCATTGCCTTCATTGACCAGCGTGATCAGATAGCGGACCCGCTGCTCATCAATCGCCTCCCCCTTGGAAGCCAGGGCCAGCAGCCCTTCCAGGGTACGGACGGCCTTATCCGCCATTTCTTCCTCTCCGGTGACCCGCAGGTCTGTACCCCGGTTTACCACCTGTACATTCAAAGCCTCTTCAATCCGTTTGATATTTTCATCAAAGGAACCGAATACGGCTATCAGATCTTCCACACGTTCCGCGTTAAAAATCCTTTCAACTGTCTTCGCCATGTTCTTCTCCAATCTGTTCTCTGTGCACCCTGCCAATCATTTCCCTGCACCGGTATTCCCCCTCCAGACTGTAAATGCCATTCTCCAGGAACAAAGTCTCTTGCTTTCGCAAGATCTCCCCTGCAATCATGCTTTGGGAAAGCGATTCCTCCGCAAACCTCTGGAGAGACCGTTCTGCCTGGGACCGCTCCAGCGCTTCCTGGTAAACTTCAAAAGAAGTAATGGTCTCCGTTTCCAGGGAAACGGGAAGGGTGAAGCCTCCCGGCAGGGTCAGGGTAAATCTATGCTTTATTCTACCACAACCCATATCTAAATTTCCACTGTCTTTCCATAAATTTATTCGTTTTTTTCCAATGAGCAGGCTGATTTTTTCCTTTGTGGCCCGTTCCTTCCCCCGCCGCCAGCATACAGAGGGAGTCACGGCTGTGAACTCACGGTTGGTTTGCGCGAAAATCTCTGCCTCTGCCCGGGTTGCCCGGATGCATATCCCCCCATCCATGTATCCGGAAACCAGTGTCTCCCCTTCCCGCACAGTCTGCCCCAACGTAAATAGCGGCGTGCCGCTTGTCACAGTTCCGGAAAGCAGGTAGCCATCACGGGCGGCAACGATGCTGGTCACCTCATAGGGGCAGGGTGTCTGTACCGGTGCGGAACGCTCCCGAACGGAGATGGTTGCGACACACCCGGCGGTGTTTATGCCTGCCCACTGAAGCTCGGGTACAGCGGAGAGCAGGGCGTTTTTCACCTTTTCACTGCGGACATGCCGGCGGGACGCGCCAAAGCCGATTCCGCACTCCTCAGCCGCCGCCAGAATTCTTTGGCTGGGAACCCCGGTATTGCCCTCCACCCGGACAAAAAATACCCGGGAGGGCAAATATAACACCAGGCAGAAAAGCAGGGCCATACCGATCAGCAGGGCCGGTCGGTTCACAAGCGCCCGGCCCTTCCAAAATAAGCCGTACCGTCTTCTGATTTTCAGGGTTTCTCCCCGCTTCTCGCACAGCTGGCACAGCCTGGGGTAATCTGTTCTGCGAATGATAAACAGGAAGGTCAGGAGGTCTTTCTGACGCACATGACGCAGTTCCATTTTTGATTCATTGATTTTTTCCAGAGAACGTTCCGGCTCTGCACTGGTCAGCTCTACCTCCATCATTCCTGCCAGGGATCTCCACAAATTCATATTACGACCTCCGCTGCACCGTTACACAGTCAATTCTGCCGCTGATAACCAGCTGTTCCCTGGTCATACGCTGTAACTCCAGACCGCAGCCACAGACGCAGACGCACCCATACTTTACCTTCACCGTAATGCGCTGGGTTCCGTACTCCTTTACGCCGAAGTGGTTTTCAATTAAGACACGGCGGTCCCCGGCAATTTCCACAATGGGCTGCCCCGGCAACGGCTGCGCGGCGAGATCTGCTTCCTCGGTCAGACGGTCCAGAAAAAATCGTCCTCTGCCCACTTTCCCTCACCCCTTTTTGCAAGCATATGAATGAGGCTGTCCCAACTTGCATAGATTCTTTCGAGGTGAGGCTGTTGAAACGGAAATCCTTTTATTGGGGAATCGGCGGATTTGTCGGGATGCTGATTTTGATATTGGACGGTAAAACCGCCATGACCGGCACCAGGGAGGGACTGGAGCTGTGTCTGAAAACTGTCATTCCTTCCCTGTTTCCCTTTTTCCTGCTTTCCAATCAGATGACAAGATCCCTTATGGGGAGCAGGCTTTCCATTTTACGCCCTTTGGCATCCCTGTGCGGGATTCCGGAGGGCGGGGAATTTCTGCTGATTACCGGCTTTCTGGGTGGATATCCGGTGGGCGCCCAGTCTGTTGCCAATGTCTTCCGGGAAGGACAGCTTTCAAAGGAAGAAGCGGAGAGAATGCTGGGTTTCTGTAACAATGCCGGCCCTGCCTTTCTGTTCGGTATGGCTGCGGCTCTGTTTCCCCAAAAGCGGATGGCCTGGCTGCTGTGGCTCATCCATATGCTCAGCGCCGTATTTACTTCCATGCTGCTTCCCACCGGAGAACATCAGAACCGCATTGTGTCCCGGGAAAGCACCCCCTCCCTTTCCGAGGCCATGCATACTGGTGTGCAGACAATGGCATACGTCTGCGGCTGGGTCATTATATTCCGGGTTGTGATTGCCTTTCTTGCCCGGTGGGTTTTATGGCTTCTGCCCCTTTCTGCCCAGGTGGGAATCATGGGACTGCTGGAACTGACAAACGGATGCTGTGCTTTGGCGGTCATAAACAGCATCCCCCTGCGCTTCGTACTGTGTGCCGGGATGCTGGCAGCGGGTGGGCTGTGCGTCACCATGCAAACGGTATCTGTTACCAATGGTCTGTCTTTAAACTATTATTTTCTGGGAAAGACCATGCAGGTCTTCTTCAGCCTTATCCTATCCTGCGCCTGGACGGAGGGAATCTTTCTGCCGGTACTCACTGCCATGCTGCTTTTCGTTGGGATTCTCAGAAAAAGCAAAAAAAGCTATAGCATTCAGCCCATTGGTGGTGTATAATAGGTTTATTAATGCCATCGAAAACGTGGAGGACGCCACTATGCTGTTCCGGAAGAAAATACTTCGTTCCTGCTATTACTGCCAAAACGGCGGAAAGCTGGAAGATGATACCATTTTATGTACCAAGAAGGGCTTCCTTCTGACAGATACGCCCTGCCGCAAATTTAAGTACGATCCCTGTAAGCGTGTCCCCTCCAGAGCAAAGGCCCTGGATTTTTCCAAATACGATCAGGAGGACTTTTCCCTGTAATGCAATCTGAGGAACTGATTTCGAATCTGAATCAGCTGCTGGTATGTCAGTGTGGATGACTGTGTTATCACCATCAACGCATCCAGCAATACGATCATAACCGCTCACAGGAAAGCAAAATGAAGAACGGATTATTCAATCCGGTACCAGTCCCCAGTTTTGTATCCCACAAAGCTGGGGACTTTTTTCATAAAAAGTTTTCTGATGATGTGACTTTTGTCCCGTAAAAACTTACTACAAGGGTGAGAACAAAAAAGAAAGGACGTGAGCCCAAGTGGATGATACCAATATAATCGAATTGTTCTGGGCACGAAATGAAGACGCCATTCGGGAAACCAATGCAACTTATGGAAGGAAGCTGAACGCATTGGCAAGAAAAATTCTGCTGAGCCGGGAAGACGCGGAGGAAAGTGTGAACGATACTTACCTGAAAACCTGGGAAGCAATCCCGCCCCATCGTCCCAAATATTTCTTTGCCTTCCTTGCCTCTGTCTGCCGTCACCTCTCCCTGAACCGATTGGACTGGAACCTGGCTGCGAAGCGAAAAGCGGAGGTTGTCTCTCTGACCGATGAAATGGAGCTTTGCATTCCGGATACCAGCCACGACCGAAGGATGGAGGGCAAGGAGCTGGGCCACATTCTGGACGCGTTTCTGGAAAGCCTTCCCAAGGACAGCCGCCTGATTTTCCTTCGGCGGTACTGGTATGTGGATACCATTGCGGAAATTGCCCAGCGCTATGGCATGACGGAAAGTAAAGTGAAAATGCAGATCAGCAGAACGAAGGCAAAGCTTTGCACCTATCTGGAACAGGAGGAGGTTTATTTATGAACGGGAAGGATTTATTCCGGGGACTGAGCTATATCAGCAGAAAGTACATCGACGAGGCGGAGAACGACACGATCTCCGGCGGTGAGGGTGCGTATGAAGGGCCCAAGGCGGGAAAACGACTGTTTCATAAATCCCTGCTGATTGCGGCGGTGATTGCCACCATGCTGTTTTTGATGGGAGCGGCAGTCTATACCCATTGGTCGAGCAGTATGCAGCGGTATTATCAGCCAACGGAAAAGGCCAAGCAGCAGGCGGAAAAGACGGGGCTCTCCGTTATGTACGAAGAAAGCCAGCCAGAGGATGGAGGCATCCTGAGTGCCACCGACCAGGGAATCACTGTATCTTTGGTTCAGACAATCGCTGCTGAGGGTGAAGCCAAAATTATTCTGCGGGTAGAAGGATTCAAACCACCTGTAGATTATACGGTGGAGCCATGGGTCTGGGTGGATGAAATCCCAGCTACACTGGATGGAGATGAGGAATTCTGGGTTTCTACCCATGCGGCCTTTGACGATGGCATTCTCGAGATGGAGCAAACCTATGCGGACGGAACGCCCCTGGATACCAAAAAGATGGTCCGGCCCAAGAACAGCAATCCCCCCACCGAAGGGGAGATTAGCATTACCTATGACGATACCATCCAGGAGCGGGAAGACGGTCAGTTTGTCTATCCCGACGGCACTCCGGTAGAGGTCTACTGGGAGAGCTATCCCATGGGTCATTACTTCAAGCAGGACGGAAGCATGGAGCTGGTCATTGACTATCTTTTCCAGGGTTCCGCCAAAGAAAGCCTGGGAAAGGAGCTGCAGCTTCACCTTACCGGCTTCGGTACGGCTACCAGTGTGGGACCGGCAAATGTCCAGTTTGAAAAGCTGGTAGAGGGCAACTGGGATCTGTGCTTCCCTCTGACCGGTTCCAGCGAAGTCTTTAAGGCTACGCCTAATATCCGGGTATCGGACATTGCCACATTGACAGACGTAGAGATTGGAGAGATCGACATGACACTCCGGTATAAGACGGATACCTACTGGGACGGTAGCGAAACCATGGAGGATTGGAACCCGCAGGTTGCCGGGGTCAGGCTGAAGGATGGGTCCATGGTGGAATTTTGGACCCACACCCATGGACACGAGGCTGGCTTTGAGGGACAGACAGACCGGGAAAACCTGAATTACATTGTAAAAGCCCGGGCCACCCAGGGAATCGTGGAGCTAGATCAGATACAGGGCCTGGTGTACTACGACCACTGGGAAAGAAATGAAGAAGGGCGCAACGTGCCAATTTACAAGGATGTACCCTTACAGTAACGCATATCAAGAAGCAAACCCTCCGGCTCAAAACCGGAGGGTTTCCTTTATTGAATCATTTCCAGAAATTCGTCCTCTGTCAAAATCGGGATGCCCAGCTCCCTGGCCTTGCGCTCCTTGGAGCCGGCGTTCTCGCCCACCACCACAAAGCTGGTCTTTTTGGATACGGAACCGGAGGCCTTGCCCCCCAAAAGCTCGATCTGCTCTGTGGCTTCCTCCCGTGTGAACTTGCTCAAAGCGCCGGTTAAGACAAAGGTCTTTCCTTCAAACCGGTTGTCCGTCAGAACACGCTTACTTTCAAAATTGACCCCAGCCTGACGCAGCCGCTCGATCATATGCTTTGACTGCTCCTGCCGGAACCAGCCGAAAATACTCTCTGCCGTGATGCCCCCCACATCCGGAACCTCTGTCAGCTCTTCCACAGAGGCCTCCATCAGCTTGTCCAGACTTCCAAATGCGGAAGCAAGCACCTTCCCAGTTTTCGCTCCCACCTGATGGATGCCCAGAGCAAAAATCAGCCGGCTTACATCCTGCTGTTTACTGTTTTCAATGGCTACCAGTAACTTTTCCGCCGCCTTGCTGCCGGATTTCCAGAGACTTTTCACGTCCTCCAGGGTCAGATAGTAAATATCCGCCGGAGACTTGATCAGCCCCTTTTCAATCAGGCTGTCCACAATGGCACTGCCCAGGCCGTCAATATCCATGGCATCCCGGCTGACAAAGTGTGCAATGTTTCGGCTGAGCTGGGCGGGACATTCCGCACCGGTGCAGCGGATGAATGCGCCGTCCTCGTCCTGCTCTACCCTGGCTCCGCACACCGGGCAACGCTGGGGCAGATGATAAGCAATGGCACCATCGGGACGCTTGGAAAGATCCACTTCCAGAATCTCCGGGATGATTTCCCCTGCCTTGCGAATGAGAACCGTATCCCCAATCCGGATATCCCGCTGGGTGATAAAGTCCTGATTGTGGAGCGTAGCGTTTGTAACGGTGGTTCCCGCCAGACGCACCGGGCGCACCACCGCCTTGGGGGTCAGGACGCCAGTTCTGCCTACCTGAACCACAATATCTTCCACCACAGTGGGCTTAATTTCCGGCGGGTATTTGTAGGCCGCCGCCCAGCGGGGAAATTTGGCTGTGCTGCCTAAGGCCTCCCGCTGACTTAAATCCTCCACCTTGATCACAGCACCGTCAATGTCACAGATCAGCTTTTCCCGGTTCTCATTGATGGCGGAAACCTCAGCGTCGATTTCCGAGAGAGTATGGAGCTTCTTATGGGGAATGACCTTGAACTTCAAATTTTTCAGAAAGTCCAGAGATTCGCTGTGGCTGGAAAAGGTAACGCCCTCTGCCAGCTGAACGTTGAATACATAAATATCCAGGCCACGCTTGGCGGCAATTTTCGGGTCCAGCTGACGCAGGCTTCCGGCGGCAGCATTCCGGGGATTGGCAAAGAGAGGTTTCCCATCCGCCTCCTGGCGGGCGTTCAGCTTCTCAAAGTTCTTTTTTGGCATGAACACCTCGCCCCGGACAATCAGCCTGGCAGGCGCGCCCTCCAGCTTCATGGGGATGGCATGGATGGTTTTCAGATTTTCCGTCACGTCCTCCCCTACCGTACCGTCTCCCCGGGTAGCGCCCCGGACAAACTGACCGTCCACATATTCCAGAGCTACGGAAAGTCCATCGATCTTTGGCTCTACGGAGAAAGCGGTATTCTTCTCCCCTTCCAGGATTTTTCCCAGGAAATCATTCAGCTCTTCCATGCTGAAAACATCCTGCAAGCTCATCAGGGGAACAGGATGTTCCACCTTCTCAAACTGACTGACAGCTTCTCCCCCCACCCGTTTCGTGGGAGAATCCACGGCGGCATACTCCGGATGGGTCGCCTCCAGCGTTTCCAGCTCCCGCAATAGGCGGTCGTATTCGAAATCCGGCATGGTAGGATCATCCAGAACATAGTAGCGGTATCCCGCTTCCTTCAGCAGAGCTGTCAGCTCTTCAATTCTCTCTTTGGGGTCCATAGTTTCCTCCGGTTTGTAAAAATGTAGTGGGTACTTCTCCCACAATGACAGTCTCAGCCACCACAACCTCGCTGTTGACGGAAAAGCTGCTCGTTTCTCCCAACACCAGCACAGCCACATCCACATTTACCACCATAACCAGCTTGTGGAGGGTCTGATTGATCCCCGCCTGGGAAAAGGAGCTGGAAAACACCGCGTCGGAATTGCGGATGGAGAGAATGTGGACAGGAATCGCCGGCCCTTTTCCGGAAAAGAACTCCGGCAGGAACAGGCTTCCTAAGGGAATTCCAATATCCGAGGCATCCAGGGCTAGGATTTCATCGTTAATGATATTCAAAATATCCGTTTTCAGCCGGTTTACCTCGCTCATATTGGTTTTCAGCGCGGTGATCCGACCATTCAGGTCCTTTTCAAAATAGACGATCCGGTCATATCGGATCTCGCCTTTGGCAATCTGCTTGGCAATGGCGTCGTTGGTCAGGTCGGAGGTGGTGTTCTTCACCTGGGTCTGCGCCAGCTCCCGAATCACTTCCCGGTAGCGGCTGCGAAGCATTAAAAAGGCAATTCCCAGCGCCACACACAATATCAGCGCAAACCGAACCAGATTCCGAAACCGCCTTGCCATGCACATCCCTCCCGGAACAGGATATGCGCCTCTTCGGGAAGAATTACAGCTTTTTCATATGAGCCGAGGCGGTTTTTGCCATGAGCTTCTTTGTTCCGATATCGTCAAAAGCAATTTCCAGCAGGGCGTCTCCTCCCATTTTCATAACGGACAGGACCATACCTCTTCCGAATGCGGCGTGAAGCACCATGTCTCCCTGATTCAGCTCCAGGTAGGTTTTCGCATCCCCGGAGGGCGGTGCAATGGTCGTACGGACGGGACGCCTGGATACCTGAGAACCATAAGTACCAAAGCCATTCCGGCTGTGAGCCTCGGTGGCCCTCTCCTGGGTTCTCTGGAAACCGCCCCGTTTTACAATACAGTCCTCCGGAATTTCCCTCAGGAAACGGGAGGGCAGCGCCGCGGAGGTACGTCCATAAATCATACGCTGCCTGGCATAGCTGATGGTCAGGCTCTTCTTTGCCCGGGTGATGGCAACATAGCACAGCCGCCGCTCTTCCTCCATTTCCTCCGCGTCCCCGATGGCCCGCATTCCCGGAAACAGTCCATCTTCAAAGCCCACCAGGAATACATGGGGGAATTCCAGCCCTTTGGCAGAGTGCATGGTCATCATAACCACCGCATCCTCTCCGGCATTATACTGCTCCAGATCCGTATAAAGGGCAATTTCCTCCAGGAATCCAGCCAGAGTCGGTTCTTCAGCATTGCTGACATAGGACTGGATACTGGATTTTAATTCCCGAACGTTTTCCAGCCGGGTTTTATTTTCCTCGGTGTCCTTATTTTTCAGCATATCCTCGTAACCGGTTCTGATCAGCAGCTCATCATAGAAGTCCGGCAGGCTCATGCCGCCCTCCAGCAGTTCCGCCATTTTCTCAATCAGTGCGGAAAACTGCATCAGCTTCATAGCAGGCTTTTCCAGAGGGGCATAGGAGTAAGGGTCCGAAACAACGCTATACAGGCTTTTCCCTTCTGCCTCTGCCAGACGCCGGGCTGTCTCAATGGTCTTAGGTCCAAGTCCCCGGGGCGGATTATTGATGATCCGGCTCAGCCGCAGATCATCTGCCCGGTTGTGAATCACGCAGAGGTAAGAAAGCATATCCTTTACCTCTGCCCGATCAAAGAACCGGGTGCCGCCGATGACACGATAGGCAATGCCATTTCGTTTCAGGGCATATTCCAGGGCGTTTGACTGGGCATTGGTACGGTAGAGGATGGCAAAGTCACTGAATTTCCCGGTCCGGGAACCGGCAAGAATTTTACCGGCTACAAAGTTTCCCTCACTTCCCTCGTCCGCTGCTTCATAAACGGTGATCGGGTCTCCCTGTCCATTTGCCGTCCAGAGACGCTTTCCCTTTCTGCCCAGGTTGTGGGCAATCACCGCGTTGGCAGCGTTCAGGATCGATTGGGTGGATCGGTAGTTCTGCTCCAAACGAATGGTGCGGGTACCCCGGTACTGCTGTTCGAAGTTCAGGATATTCTCAATGGTGGCGCCCCGGAACCGGTAGATGCTCTGGTCATCGTCACCTACCACGCAGATATTTTCCTGTCCTCCCGCCAGCATGGCAGTCAGGAGGTACTGCATATGGTTGGTATCCTGATACTCATCCACCATGACATAGCGGAACTTTCGCTGATAGTAGCGGCGCACATCCTCGTTGTCCTGCAACAGTTTCACCGTCACATAGATGATATCGTCAAAATCCAGGGCATTGTTTTCCCTGAGCTGCGCCTGGTATTTTTCATAGGCCCGGGCAATATGGGTCGCCCGAAGGTCGCCGCTTTCCTCCGCCCGTTCCAGCATTTCCTCAGGGGAGACCATTTTATCCTTTTCCCTGCTGATGGCGCCCAGCACATATCGGGGCGGAAAGGTTTTGTCATCCAGACCCATATCCTTAACGATTTCCTTCATCAGCCTTTCGGAATCTGAGGAATCGTAAATGGTAAAGCTGCGGGTATAGCCCATTCGCTCAATGTCCCGTCGGAGAATCCGGCAGCAGGCCGCGTGGAAGGTCATGGCCCAGATATCCTGGGCCTCCGGCCCCAAAAGGGTTGCCAGCCGGTCCTTCAGTTCATTTGCCGCCTTATTGGTAAAGGTAATGGCAAGGATGCTCCAGGGTACTGCCGGCTCCCAGGCACACAGCCCATCCGCCCGGCGGCATTCGGCCTCCGAGGGATCATCCCCCAGGTTTTCCAGGAAAGCCACATCCTCCTCCGTGATGGAATCCGGAATTTCATTGCTGTCGCTGCCCCTGCCAAAACGCATGATATTGGCAATCCGGTTAATCAGCACCGTGGTCTTGCCGCTGCCCGCGCCGGCCAGCAGAAGCAGCGGGCCTTCCGTCGTCAAAACCGCCTCCTGCTGCATATCGTTGAGCTGCTGGAACTGCCGCCGGATAAACGCCCGGCGGGCAGCAAGAAAACGGGAATTCATTTCTTCGTTCATAGTCGCACCTGTCTACTATCGTTTTTGATGCAACTATTTTAGCGCATTTTTCTCCAAAAGTAAATCCCTTATGCCATCAGTTCCCGCAGAAGTGCCAGTGCCTTTTTTTCAATCCGGGACACCTGAACCTGGCTGATGGACATGACCTTCGCCACCCGCTGCTGGGTCAGGCAGTGGAAGTAACGCAGATCAATCACCATACGTTCCCGTTCCGGCAGGGCATCGATTGCCTGACGCAGGGCAATCTTCTCCACCATGCGCTCTTCCGATTCCGTATCCGTCAGAACGTTTTCCAGAGAGAAGCCCTCCTCCCCTGTTTCCCGCTGAATGGATTCCGTAGCGGCAGTGGCGGTTTCCGCCAGGGCAATTTCCTCCGGAGAAAAGCCGGTTTGACGGGAAATCTCCTGGATGGTAGGGTCCCGTCCCAAGGCGGTGGTGAGCCTTGCTCTGACGGATTTGATGGTGGAGGCCTGCTCCTTAATGCTTCTGGATACCTTGACCGCTCCGTCGTCCCGAAGAAACCGACGGATTTCCCCGGCGATTTTGGGTACTGCGTAGGTGGAAAACTGGGTGCCGTATTTCAGGTCAAAGCCTTCGATGGCTTTGAGAAACCCCAGGCTGCCCAGTTGGTACAGATCATCCGGCTCTGCACCCCGTCCCATAAACCGTCGGGCCACAGACCAGATCAGCCCAGAATTCTCCTCTACCAGGGCTTCTGTGGCACTGCTGTCCCCGGCCTGGGAACGGGCAATCAGCTCTTCCAGTCTGCTCATTGGCGGCGCTGGATCTTCCGGCGCATATGTACCGTAGTCCCCTTCCCGGGTTTGGAGGAAATTTCCAGGCTGGTCATAAAGCTTTCCATAATGGTAAAGCCCATGCCGCTGCGGTCATTGCCGCCGGTGGTATAGCTGGGCCGCCGGGCCTGCTCCACATCCGCAATGCCAACGCCCTTATCCTTTACCACAATATCCAGAATACCGTCCTTTAAGATCCGGCACCGAAGGGTGATGTTCCCCAGCTTTTCCGGATATGCGTGGACGATGCAGTTGGTCACGGCCTCGGAGACCGCCGTGCGGATATCCCCCAGCTCTTCCAGGGTCGGGTCCAGCTGGGCGGCAAAGCAGGCTACCGCGGATCGAGCAAAGGCTTCATTGGCAGATTTGCTCGGAAAGTCCAAAATCATATAGTTATCAAACTTCATAATACCGCCTCCTTAATTTCCACAAGCTTGTCAATGCCGGACGCCCGAAATACCCGCATGGGCTGGGGTGCAATGCCGGTGAGCAACAGCTTTCCTTCGATTTGCGTCATGTTTCTCAGGGCATTGATCACCACTGCAATCCCCGAAGAATCCACAAAGGACACCTCCTGAAAATCCAACACACAGACGCTTGGCGTATAGGCCTCAATTTTTGCGGCAATGGCGCCAATATAGGCTTTCGCGCAGTGGTGGTCGATTTCTCCGGTCAGAGCCACTGTCAGCTGGCCTTCTTCCAAAAAACTGGTAAAATGCATGAATTGCTCCTCCTTAGAATTTGCTGATATTCAGTATAATCAGCCAGGCTGGATTTTTCAGTCGGAATCGGTACGGGAAAAAGAAAAACGGAAGAATGGATAAACCTTTCGGCTTCCATTCTTCCGTGGAATCACGATTATAAAATGGCATTCTCTGCCAAGTGTCGTTTCCTTCCCTTTACATAGAAAACACAATTCCGGCTACGGCGGCAATACCAATGAACACAATGGGATGCAGTCCCTTTGTTTTCTTGATCCGATTGCTCATCAGCCAAATGACAATGGCAAGAATCCATCCTTTCCAGTTGACGGCAGCAATCCCCCGCTGTCCTTCGAAAAACAGATTCGTTACCATAACACTTAAACCCGCTGCGGCAATCAGTCCGGTAGAAGCTGGACGAAGTCCGTAGAAGGCCTGATTGACGTATCGGTTGTCCCGAAAGCTTTTCAGAATAGCGGCAACGATCAAAATTACGATCACACTGGGCGTAATCAGTCCCAGGGTTGCGGTCACCGCTCCCAAAAACGCACCCGCAGTACCGTATTCCTTCATTCCGGTCACAAATCCCACATAGGTTGCCATATTCACACCCATGGGGCCGGGAGTTGATTCGCTGACGGCGATCATATTCGCCAGATCGTTATGGGTAAACCAGCCTATGGTATCAGACATGTTATACAGGAAGGGAATGGTCGCCATTCCGCCGCCGATGGCAAACAAACCGGTTTTAAAGAATTCCCAGAACAGCTTTAAATACAGCATCACGCCTTCCTCTCTTCCAGATTTTTCAAAGCAATGCCGATGAGGGCTGCCACCAGCACAAAGATCACCGGGCTGAGATCTGTCAGGAAGCTCCCCAGGGCCACCACAAGGAAGATAGCCAAGGTTGCCTTATCGAGCACAGCTCTCTTGTAAAGCCTTACCACGGCATTTAAAATCAGCACACAAACGCAGACCCGAACGCCACCAAAGGCATGCTGCACCCAGGCCAGATGGGAAAACGATTCGATCACCCCGGCAAGCAGAGAAATGATCATCAGGGACGGGAATATCATCCCCAGGGATGCAACAATGCCCCCCCAGATTCCCTTTTGCTTCTGTCCAACAAAGGTCGCAGTATTCACTGCAATAATTCCTGGGGTACACTGACCGATGGCATAGTAGTCCATCATTTCTTCCTCAGTCGCCCACCCTCTGTCTTCTACAATTTCACGTTGGAGCATGGGTAACATGGCATATCCGCCGCCAAAAGTCATCACGCCCAATTTCGCAAATGTCCAGAACAATCTCCAAAGCATTCTCATGTGTATCGGTCCTTTCTGATTTTTTTACATTATACTTCCGGGATTTTCCTTTGTCAACCGTTTGCTGTCCAAATCCTCTTCCCCCCCAAAACGGGAAACCGGGTTTCGGGACAATGAAATGATTTTTCTTGACTCTTCTTCACAAAGGGAATATAATGAGAAATATTTCCAAAATGTGAGATGAATGCTATGAAACTCTCTTTGGTGGTTCCCTGCTATAATGAAGCAGAAAATGTCTCCCTTTTTCAGGATGCCGTCATCACTGCCTTTGATGGCTGCGGCTATGATTATGAAATCGTATTTGTCAACGATGGCAGTCGGGACGCGACGCTCCATAATCTGAAGAAGCTTTATGCCGCCCAGAAATGTCCCATTAAGGTCGTTTCTTTTTCCCGAAACTTCGGAAAGGAATCCGGAATTTATGCAGGAATGCAATATGCCTCCGGCGATTATATCTCGCTGATTGACGCAGACTTGCAGCAACGACCAGAGATTGTTCGGGAGATGGTCAGAATCCTGGACGAGAAACCAGATGTGGATGTGGTTGCCGCTTATCAGGATCGGCGGCAGGAAGGCGCTGTGCTTTCCTTCTTCAAGAGAAGCTTCTACTCTTTGATCAACAAGCTTTCCAAGGTCACACTGCAGCCCGACGCCAGCGACTTCCGCACCTTCCGCAGGAGTGTCCGAGACAGTATTTTAGATTTGAAAGAGTACCATCGCTTTTCCAAAGGCATCTTTGCCTGGGTTGGCTACAACACAGAGTTCATCCCCTATACTGCCTGTGAACGGGCTACCGGTACCACAAAATGGAATTTCTGGAAGCTTATGGAATATGCCATTGAAGGGATCATCGGGTTTTCTACCGCTCCCCTGCGGCTGGCTACCGTCCTGGGCACCGTATCCGGCGCTGCCGCCATACTCTATCTGATCTGGGTCATTGTAGAAAAGCTGACACGGGGCATTGCTGTTCCCGGATACGCCACCCTTATTGTTTTGATTTTGTTCTTCAGCTCCATGGAGCTTTTCTGTATCGGCATCATTGGGGAATATGTGGGCCGAATTTTTGAACAGAGCAAAAACCGTCCCGTGTTTATCCCAAAGGAAGTCCTGAATTATGAGGACGCACAGAAATAAATATCCAGCGCCCATGCTTATAACCGCATGGGCGCTTGTGCTACTTTCACAAACTGCGTGCGGCACAGCCCCAAAAGCTGTGCCACACGAAAAATATGGCCCTATTCTTTTCCCTCCGGCAAGGGGTGAATGATCTTCCGGTAGATCCTTGCGAGGAAAATTCCGGACATCAAACCGGACATAATCTCCGCTATGGGGAAAGCCCACCATACGGCATGGATACCGCCCAGCTTCGCCAGGACGTAGGCAACCGGAACCAGCACCACCAGCTGACGCATAACCGACACAATCAGGCTGAATACCGCATGCCCCAGGGCCTGGAATACCGTGCTGGCGATAATGCAGAACCAAGCAATCAGAAAACTGTAGGCGATGGTTCTCAAAGCAGGCACTCCAATGGTCAGCATCTCCTCGGAGGCATCGAAAAAGCCCAGAAGCAACTCCGGTACAAGCTCAAAGGCAGCAAAGCCCAGCAGAAGCAGACAAAAGGCAATTCCCATACTTACACGAATGGCCTTCACCATACGCTTGCGCTGCCGCGCTCCATAGCTGTAGGCAATAATGGGGGTAATTCCATTATTAAGGCCGAAGACCGGCATAAAGAAGAAACTCTGTAGTTTGAAATATACCCCGAACACGGCAGTAGCCGTGGCAGAAAAACTCATCAGGATCAGATTCATACTGTAGGTCATAATCGAGCCAATGGACTGCATCACAATAGAGGGTATGCCTACCTGATAGATAATCCAGATGATTTTCCCACTGGGCTGGTACCCTTTCAATGACAGGGAAATTTCTTTGTTGTACCGAAAGTGACAGAAAGCACCCACGCATGCGCCTACGCACTGACCGATTACTGTAGCAATGGCTGCACCGGCAACACCCATAGCCGGGCACCCCAGCAGGCCGAAGATCATAATGGGGTCCAAAATAATATTGGTAATGGCACCGCTGAGCTGGGAAATCATGCTGTAGACCGTTTTTCCGGTGGACGTCAGAAGCCGCTCGAAGAAAAACTGGAACATCAGCCCAACGGAACAAACCATGACAATGGTCAGGTAGGAGATGCCATATTCCATAATCACGGGATCAGCGCTGCCAATCTGGCCTGCATAAAATGGCTTGACCACGGTACATCCCAGAACCAGAAACAGGATGCCGCTCATCAGGAAGATCAGGGCACCATTATTGGCAGTATCATTGGCCTTTTCAAAGTTTTTCTCCCCCAAGGATTTGGAAAGAAGCGCATTCATACCAACGCCGGTACCGGCTCCTACCGCAATCAGGAGCGTTTGCAACGGGAAAGCCAGCGATACGGCAGTCAAAGCGTTCTCGGAAAGCTTGGCGACGAAAATGCTGTCCACGATGTTATACATGGCCTGCACCAGCATAGAGATCATCATGGGCAGGGACACGTTCACAACAAGCTTCCCTACGGGCATAACCCCCATTTTGTTTTCAGTGATGGTTTCTTCCACGTTTACCATTTTTTCCTCCGTTGTTCTTTCTCTATTCTATATATCGGAGCCATTATAACAGATATCTAAGAAAAATCAAGATAGCATCATCGTGAATCCCAAAAACATGCATAGAGGCTGGCTTCCAGCCTTTCCGCGTCATTACATTGGTCCGCTGTAACCGGTGCTGGTCTTCCTGTATTCAACTGATTCCCTGTTACTTCTTACTGTACAAAAATCGGCAATCTTCTTCCGAAGATTACCGATTTTGGCACCCCCGGCGAGACTCGAACTCACTAC
>CAYRDE010000007.1:37087-37461 GCA_964422935.1 uncultured Oscillospiraceae bacterium
ACCTTACGCTTAGGAGGCGTACGCTCTATCCAGGTGAGCTACGGGGGTATCTATCAAACGCAGCTTCTGCTGTCAGCAGGATTGCTTATCTATTCTACCCATTTTTTGTGGAGCTGTCAAGAAAAACTGACACATTTTTTGTCAATGGTCGCATATAATATCCGGTAGACTGATTTTGAAAGGGGAAACATACATGACGTGCGTCTATAGTCCTGTGATTGATCTGGATGACCTGATCTTTGACGAGGACGCCGGAGGACCAAGCGAACGATAAAAGGAACCGGGCAGCAATGCCTGGTTTTTCTGTGTTCATAATACGAAAGATGGAAAAATCGACAAGCCATGCAAAGCTTGTCGATTTTTGGTGGGCGAGG
>CAYRDE010000008.1:0-34183 GCA_964422935.1 uncultured Oscillospiraceae bacterium
CGGCGGGATGTTCTCCGTGGCCCGTCTTGGAATGCTGCCCGTACCCCCCTGCCGCAGGCGGACGCTGTCGGAGGTAGCATGGACCCCGGTTCTCGCCTGCACCTTTCTCTCCGCCACCGTTCTGGGCTGGGTGGGAATCTGGCGGGTGGCGTCGTCCAAGACTGTATGATAGTGGAAGGTCATGGCGGGGTTCTTCCGGAATTCCTCCATGTCCTGCAGCATAACCGTGGCGGACTCGTACCGGTCTCTGGGCTCTAGGGACATGCCCTTCATGATGATCTGCTCCAACCCCTCGGGGATGTTGGGGTTAAAGCTGGTGGGCAGGGGTGCGCCGCCATTGATGTGCTGAATGGCCACGCTCACTGCCGATTCCCCGTCATAGGGTGGACGGCCCGCCATCATCTCATACATGACTACGCTTAATGAGTACAGGTCGGAACGGTTGTCCGTATGGCCGCCCTTGGCCTGCTCCGGGGAAATATAGTGGACGGACCCCAGCGCCTCCTTGGTCAATGTGTTACTCTTATTCATCACCCGGGCGATGCCAAAGTCCATGACCTTGACAGAGCCGTTTTTCAGCACCATCACGTTGTGGGGCTTGATGTCCCGATGGATGATGCCCCGGCTGTGGGCGTGCTCCAAGGCTTTCGCGATCTGCATGGCAAAGTGGAGCGTCTCCTTCCAGTTGAGGATGCCCTTCTTCTCCATGTACTGCTTCAGGGAAATGCCGTCAATCAGCTCCATGACGATGTAATTGGCCCCGCCCGTGGTGGAAACGTCATAGACCTGAACAATATTGGGATGGCTGAGCATTGCCACGGCCTCGCCCTCGGCGTGGAACCGGCGGCGAAATTCCTCGTCTCCGGCAAACTCATCCTTTAATATCTTGATTGCTACCAGTCGATTCAGCCGATGGCAGCGAGCTTTATATACGACGGCCATACCGCCGGTACCGATGACCTCCAGGATCTCGTACCGACCGTCCAGCAGCCGTCCAATATATTGATCCATACGATAGATAGCTCCTTTCGCTGCCCCTCGGTTAAATCAAAGTCAGGACGCTGGTCACATTGTCCGGCGCCCCCCGGTTCTTTGCTATGTTCAGCAGCCGCTTGCAGCACAGCTTTTTATTCACGCCATGGACCACCTCAAAGAGAATCTCCTGGTCATCCATCACATTGCTCAGGCCGTCGCTGCACAGCAGCAGAAAGTTTCCTTTGCTAAGCTCCCAGTGGTAAATGTCGCACATGACCACCGGCTCCGTGCCGATGGCACGGGTAATGTAGTTCTTTCCGGGGTAGTTCTTTGCCGCCTCCGGCTGTAGCTCCCCCCGGTCCACCATCAGCTGTACCAGGGAATGGTCCCGGGTGATCTGGTGGATTCCCCCTTCGTCGATGCCATAGGCCCGGCTGTCTCCCACGTTGACCACCGTGGCGGTTTTCCCCCGAATCAGGGCGGCAACCAGGGTGGTGCCCATGCCGTCGAATTCCGGGAACTGGGCGGACTGATCAAAGACCGTAAAATTCGCCAGCTTCACGGCGCCCCGAAGCATCTGGTCAATCTTGTCCTGATCCATGCTCCGGCTCCAGCATCGGCGAACCTCCTCCACGAAAACCTCCACCGCCAGGGTGCTGGCAACGTTGCCGGACTTGGCTCCCCCCATGCCGTCGCAGACGATGCATAGCTGGGTACCCCAATCAAGCTGTTCAATTTGGTAAGCATCCTGATTCTGCTTTCGCACATTGCCCGGGTCAGTCAGTCCCCAGCTCTGCATGGTGTTCTCTCCCCCCAATACTTATTCACTATTCACTATTCACTATTCACTCGTAGCCTTCGTATACTTCCGGCGAAGCTGACCGCAGGAAGCGTCAATGTCGCCTCCCAGAGTACGGCGAACCGTCGCCGTCACGCCGCCGTCCTCCAATGTTTTCTGGAACCTTGCCACCGCCGCCCGGGAACTGGGCTTCAAGGGGCTTTCCTCCACATGGTTCAGCGGGATCAGGTTGAAGTGGGCAGGCAGCCCTTTCAGCCGCCGCAGCAGCTCTTTGGCATTTTCCTCGGAATCGTTGACCCCCTGGATCATGGCGTATTCAAAGGAAATCCGGCGTCCGGTGGCCTCAAAATACCGGCGGCAGGCATCCAGCAGCTCCTCGCTGGGGTACAGCTTATTCACCGGCATGATGGTGTCACGGATGGCGTCGTTAGGCGCGTGGAGGGAAACGGACAAGGTCAGCTGCAATTTCCGTTTCGCCAGCTCGTCGATCTTCGGCACCAGGCCGCAGGTGGAAAGGCTGATGTGCCGCATGGAAATGTTCATGCCGTTCTCGCTGTTGACAAGCTCCAGGAACCGCATCACGTTATCAAAGTTATCCAGTGGCTCTCCAATGCCCATCAGCACAATATGGGACACGGGCATCCCCGAATCCACCTGGGTAAACAGGACCTGGTCCAGCATCTCAAAAGGCTCCAGCCGCCGAACCAGGCCGCCTAAGGTGGAGGCACAGAAGGCGCAGCCCATCCGGCAGCCCACCTCGGTGGAGATGCAGACGGTGTTTCCGTAGTGGTAGCGCATAAGCACCGTTTCCACACAGTTCCCGTCAGACAGCCGCCACAGGTATTTAATGGTACCATCCTTCTTCGATTCCTGTTTCCGGACCACCTCCGGCGGACAGATGGGGTATTTTTCGCTGAGGGTATCCCGGAGGGACTTTGGCAGGTTGGTCATCTCCTCATAGGAGCGAACCCCCTTGTGGAGCCAGGTATAGACCTGCTTTGCCCGAAAGCCCGGCTGACCCAATTCCTGGAGCACATTTTTCAGTTCCGGCAGGGTCAAGGACTTGAGATTCATACATGCCTCCGCAGACGGCAGATGAAAAAGCCGTCGGTATCATATTCCCCGGGAATCAGGGTCAGCATCCCGGTTTCATTCTTTGGAAAGGGCTGAGGCAGGGGCAGAGCCTCGGTGGAGAATTCCCCGTGATCCTTTAAAAAGGCCGCTACCACATCCTCGTTTTCCCGTTTCAGCACCGTACAGGTGGAATAGAGGAGCAACCCGCCGGGCTTTACATACCTTGCCTGGGTCTCCAGAATGGTTCGTTGCAGGGCCGGAAGGGCCTCTGTCTCCCGGAGATCCTTATACCGGATGTCCGGCTTTTTCCGGATGATTCCCAAACCCGAGCAGGGCACGTCGGCAATCACCACATCCATGGCCTCCGTCCACTCCGGGTTATTCTCGGTGGCATCCTGGAGCCGGGCCTGAATGTTGGCAATTCCCAGCCGGGCCGCTCCGTTTTCAATCAAGCTCACCTTATGGGGATGGACATCGCAGGAGATGATCTGTCCCCTTCCCCCCATCAACATGGCAGCGGCAAAGCTTTTTCCGCCGGGAGCCGAGCAGCAGTCCAGCACCCGAAGGTTTCCTTCCTCCAGTCCGGCACACAGCACACTAAGCTTTGCCGCCGGGTCCTGGACGTAGAATAGCCCCTCCTGAAAGCTTTTCCGCCTCTCTAAGTCCCCCGCCCCGGAGAGAATCAGGCAGCCCTCCATCCAGCCGTGGGGCCGGGCCGTGATCTGCTCCTGTGCCAATCTCTCGACCAGATTCGACATGGAAATCCGCAGGGTATTCACCTGCACCACGGTCTGGGGAGCATCGTTGTCGGCAATGAGCATCTGCTCCAGCTTTCCCTTGGGGAGGTTCCCCTTGAGGAGGGTGATCAGCGCCTCCGGATGGCTGTAGCGGTCGGCATAGGACTGGGGTTCCTTCAACTGCCCCCGGGTGCGGACCGCGTTGCGGAGAACCCCGTTGACCAGGGAGGCCGCCTTTGGGTTTTTACAATATTTCTTCGTCAGCGCCACGGATTCGTTGACAGCGGCGCTGTCCGGGATACGTTCCGTTTCGTAAATCTGGTACAGTCCCAGGTGGAGAATATCCCGCACCACCGGGTGCAGATCCTTCAGCCGCCCCGTCAGAAGCTGTTTCAGGTAGAAGTCCAGCTTGTTCCGGTTTTGGAGAACGCCGTAGCAGAGTCTGGTGGCGAGGGCGGCGTCCCGGCTGTCCAGCCGGTCCCGGCGGATGTAGGTTTTCAGCACCGCGTTGGGCCAGGCGCCCTCTTTCCGGCAGGCAATCAGCCCATTCAGGGCAGTTTCCCGGGCGCCCATCAGGCCTTCAACGGATGGCCCCGGAAATAATCCGCTGCCGTCATCCGCTTTCCACCCTCCGCCTGGAGGGACAGAATCTCCACAGCCCCTTCCCCGCAGGCGATCTTCAAGCCGCTTTTTGTCAACCCCAGGATCTCTCCGGGAGCGCCGGTGCCCTCCGCCACCCGGGTCTCATGGACCTTGAAGATCTTCCCTTCCAGCACCATGGTAGCAACGGGCCAGGGATGCAACCCCCGGACATGGTCGTGGACCTGCCGGGCGCTCAAAGACCAGTCGATGGGGCACATGTTCTTGTCCAGCATGGGGGCAAAGGTCGCCTTGCTCCCGTCCTGGGGTGTGGCGGGCACCTTTCCCGCTTCCCGGAACCGGCTTAGGGTCTTGCTCAGCAGCTCCGCCCCCAGCACCGCCAGACGGTCCAGCAGCTCCCCGGCAGTCTCGTTCTCCCCAATAGGGGTTTTGGAAATTTCAATGATATCCCCGGCGTCCATTTCCCGGATCAGGTACATGGCAGTGACGCCGGTCTCCTTCTCGCCGTTCAGCACCGCCCACTGGTAAGGGGCAGAGCCACGGTACTTTGGCAGGTCGCTGGCATGGATATTGATGCAGCCGTAGGTGGGCACATCCAGCACCTTCTGGGGCAGGATTCTGCCATAGGCCACCACGGCGCAGATGTCCGGCTTCAATGCCCGAAGCTCCTCCACCGTCTCCTCCTCCCGGAAGGAAACCGGCTGGAAGACCGGCAGATTGTGCCGGAGGGCAACCTCCTTCACCGGGGAAATCTGCATTTTCATGCCCCGGCCTTTGGGCCGGTCCGGCTGGGTATAGACACCCACCACCTCAAAGCCGTCGTTGAGAATTTTTGTAAGACAGGTCGCCGCAATATCCGGCGTACCCATAAACACAACACGCATGGAATTCCTCCGCGATAGATTACTCGTTATCCGCCATCAGCTCTTCCTCTGTCAGGAAGCGCTCCATGACCTCGGTATAGACAATGCCGTCCAGATGGTCCAACTCATGGCAGAAGCAGCGGGCAACAAGCTCCTCCCCCTCCGCCTCGAACCAATTGCCCTCCCGGTCCTGGGCACGGACCTTGGCGTAGTTGGGACGCTTCACCAGGCCGTATTTTCCGGGCACACTGAGGCAGCCCTCTGCCCCCACCTGTTCCCCGGAGGTCTCCAGCAGTGTGGGGTTCACCAGCTCCAGAATCTCCTCGCCGGTGTCCACAAGAACCACCCGGCGAAGAATTCCCACCTGGGGCGCTGCCAGACCCACCCCGTTGGCCTCCGCCAGGGTATCGCGCATATCGTCCAGAAGACGATGCAACCGTCCGTCAAATTTTTCCACCTTCCGGCAAACCTTATGCAGGGCCGGTTCCCGATCCGTCAGAATTTTCCGCAGTGCCATGGTCAGTCCCTCTCTCTCAAATTCCCCGGTCTTTCACCGGGGCTGTCTTTTTTATTCAAATCCGTTTACGTCAATAAATACGTTTACGCCCCGGTTCAGTGTGTCCTTCTTAAACTGCCGCAGCAGATAGCTCAGCAGCAGCCGAAGGCCCCTGGTCATGTGACAGCGCAGGGTCAACTGGAACCGGAAGCTATAGTTGATTTTCGGCACCACGCAGGGAGCAGGCCCCAGCACCGTGCAGGCTTCCGCCTGGTAGGCAGGCTCTTTCAGGCACACATTCAGGCTGTCCCGGAACTTTGCCGCTCCCCGCAGGACACTGCTTTCCTCCTGCCCGGTAAAAACCACCGCCGCCACATCCCCGAAGGGAGGCGCCATCTGGACCCTCCTCAGGGGCAGCTCCAGCTCATAAAACCCATCGTAGTCCTGCTTCGCCGCGAGCTGAATGACCCGATGCTCCGGCACCATGGTCTGAATGATAGCCCGGCCCGGGGCATCTCCCCGGCCCGCCCGGCCTACCACCTGGGTCAGCATATTGAAGGTGGTTTCTCCCGCCCGATAGCCTCCCGTATAGAGGCTCAGGTCCGCGTCCAGCACCCCCACCATGGTCACATCCGGCAGGTTCAGACCCTTGGCAACCATCTGGGTGCCGATGAGAACCGGTATCCCTTCCTTTTGGAACCGGTTTAAAATCTGCTCGTGGGTATTGGCGGCGCTGACGGTGTCCGCGTCCATCCGGCATACCTCCAGGTCCGGAAACAGAGTTTTCATCTCCTCCTGAACCTTTTGGGTACCGGTGCCAATGGTTTTCAGCGGCCCGCCGCAGCTGGGGCACCGCTGGGGCACCGGCTGGGAAAAGCCGCAGTAGTGGCACATGAGCCTGTGGTTGGCGCTGTGATAGGTCAGGGGCAGGGAGCAGCCGGGACATTCCGGCGTCTTCCGGCAGTCCACGCAGACCAGCGCCCGACTGTTGCCCCGGCGGTTCAGCAGGAGAATGGTCTGCTTTCCCGCCCGGTGGGTATCCAAAATGCCGTGGCGGAGAGGGATGCTGAGGGAGGTATCGTTTCCCAGCTTTACCTCCTCCCGGAGGTCAACGATCTCCACCTCCGGAAGGGTCTTGCCATGATAGCGCTTGCGGAGGGTGTAGAGCCGGTAATCCCCGGTTTTCGCCCGGTACATGCTTTCTATGGAGGGGGTGGCAGAGCCCAAAAGCACCAATGCCCCTTCCTTGGCCCCCCGCCAGATGGCGATTTCCTTCGCCGAATAACGGGGGCTGTTCTCCGATTTGTAGGAATGCTCCTGTTCCTCGTCCAGAATGATCAGCCCCGGAGCGCAGGGCGCGAACACGGCAGAGCGGGTGCCCACCACCACGGTGGCCTCCCCTCTGCGGACACGATTCCATTGGTCATACCGCTCTCCCGGGGAAAGGCTGCTGTGAAGCACCGCAATGCTTTCTCCGAAATAAGCCGCCAGCAGCCCTAAAAGCTGGGGGGTCAGAGCAATCTCCGGCACCAAAAGCATGGCGCTTTTCCCCCGGTCCAGGGTTTCCTGAATCAGCTTGATATACACGGCGGTCTTGCCAGAGCCGGTGACGCCGTAGAGGAGCGCCACCCCAGGGTTCTCCTCCCGAAGCTGGTCACACAGACCCTGAAATACCTTTCTCTGGTCTTCCTCCAGGGTCAGAGGCCCCTCCAGGGGCGTGGGCTGAATTTCCCTGCATCGGAGCACGCTTCGCTCGCTCAGGGTCACATAGCCCAGCTTTTCCAGCCGGGTGATTGTCTGCGCGGAGGCCCCGGTATAGTAGCAGACGTCCTTCACGGACCCACTGCCAACGCTTGCCAACAGCTCCAGAACGCTTTTCTGCATGGCGGCGGATTTAGGACGGCGGGCGGCATATTCCAGCGCCTCCTCGGCGGAGGCAGCCAGGGTGACAATCTTTTCCAGCTTGTCCCCGCCCCGGCGGAGAAACTCCTTCCGAGCGGTGATCCATTTTTTGCCTGCCAGATACCGGAGGACTTCCTGCATGTCCGCTTCCCGGGCAAACAAACGCCGAACCGCCTCTTCCGATCCTTCTCCGCCCAGCGCCTCCAGGTGCTCCAGCAGGGCTTTCGCTCCCTCCTTGCGAATGGTCTTTTCCTTCCAGGACCGGTCCTCTGTCAGAGACAGGGTTTCCCTGGTCCGGAACCAGAGGCCAGCGGGGAGCATCACCCGGATGGCGTCATAAAAGGTGCAGAAATACCGCTCCCGCATAAAGGCCGCCAGCCGAAGCTGGGTTTCCGTCAGGATCGGTCCCCCATCCAGACATTTTTCCACGGTTTTCAGTCCCGTTTCGTCCCCTTCTTCCACCGTCAGCACGATTCCCTCGGCGGTTTTGTTGCCCCGCCCAAAGGGAACCTGCACCCGCTGTCCCGGGGACAGGGCCAGCTCAGAGGGGATGCGATAGGAATAGGGCTTATCGATGGCAAAATTCGCCGCGGAAACCGCAATTTTCCCGATCATAAACCCACTCCATTCCTATGCGCTCTCAAAGCCGGGAAGCCCTTAATTCTTATATTCGTCCTTGACGGTGGCGGAAAGCTGACCGTCGGCCACTTCCCAGATTGCCATGGTCACAGGCTTCTCAGGCAGGTCCTCCTGGAAGGCCTCAGCCTCGGCAGCGATTTGGCGGGCACGGTGTGCCACCAGGTTCACCAGCAGATAACGGCTGTCCACATGCTCCAACAGTTCCGCAACAGGGGGGTATAACATATCCATTCCTCCAATTTATTCTTCCTTTGCGCCTTGCGCAAGGATCGACAGTATTTCATCGGCGCAGCGCCGGGCGTCATCGTTGACCACCACATGGTCATACCACACCCGCTGCTCCATTTCCCAGGCGGCCCGTTTCAGCCGCATTTGGATCTGCTCCTCCGGGGTGTCTCCCCGGTCCCGAAGTCGGCGCTCCAGCTCCTCCATGGTAGGGGGCATAATGAAAATCAGCACCGCCTCCGGCGCCGCAGTCTTCACCTGCTTCGCCCCTGCCGGTTCAATGTCCAATAGCACCGAACCCCGCTGAAGCTTTTCCTCCGCCTGTCCCCGGGGGGTTCCGTAATAGTTCGCGTCATGCTCGTCGTATTCCAGCATCTCGCCTCCGGCGATCATCTCTTCAAACTGCTGACGGGTCACGAAGTAGTAGTGTACGCCCTCTTTTTCTCCCGGTCGGGGCGCCCGGGTGGTGGCGGAGACGGAAAAGGAAAGGTCCTTCCGCTTCTCCATCATCATACCCAAAACTGTCCCTTTTCCCACACCGGAAGGACCGGAAATCACAATCAGTTTTCCTTTACCCATGGCTCCTCCTCTGTTTTGGGATCACTCTGCCCCATCCACCGGGCGTAGATTGTCTCGGTGGGGATGGCGGACAGAATCACATGATCCGTATCCATTAAAATCACAGCCTTGGTTTTCCTGCCATAGGAGGCATCGATGAGCATTCCCCGATCTCTGGCCTCCTGAATCACACGCTTGATGGGCGCGGAGTCCGGCGCTACGATGGTAAGCACCCGTGAGGACGCCACCATGCTGCCAAAGCCGATATTGACTAGCTTCATAGGGTCTCCTTACTCGATATTCTGGGTCTGTTCCCGAATTTTTTCCAGCTCCGCCTTGATTTCCACCACGATCCGGGCAAGCCTCACATCGCTACACTTGGAGCCGATGGTGTTGCTCTCCCGGTTCATTTCCTGGAGCAGGAAGTCCAGCTTCCGGCCAATGGCCCCGCCTGTGGTCAGCATCTGGTCCATCTGCTGTAAATGGCTTCTCAGACGGACGGTTTCCTCGTCCACCGCCACCTTGTCCGCGAAAATCGCGGCCTCCGTCAGAATCCGGCTTTCGTCGATGGCGGTATTTGCCAGTACCTCTTTCAGCTTATTTTCCAGCCTGGTCCGGTAATCCACCACGGTCTGGGCACTCCCTGCCTCCACCTGGGAAGTAAGGTTCAAAATGGTCTGCCCACGGCTGCGCAGGTCGTTTTCCAGGGCTTTGCCCTCGGTGGAACGCATGGCATCGTAGCTCTCCAGGGCCTTGCCCACCACAGTCATCAGGTCGGCAAGGAGCTGCTCCTCGTCCACTTCCGGCTTTTCCACGGTGAACACATCCGGCATCCGGGAGAGGACAGCGGTGCTGACATTGTTGCTGATCTGATAGGTTTCCGCCATCTCCCGCATGGCGGCAAGATACCCCTCCACCATGGGTTTATTCAGACTTACCTTCACATCCGCGGCATCCTCGCAGCGCAGGGTAATGTACACATCCACCTTGCCCCGGGAAATGGTTCCCTTCACCGCCTGCTTCACCGCGTCCTCCCCGAAGTTCAGGGATCTGGGAAGCTTGACGGTGCAGTCCAGGTACCGGTTGTTGACGGAACGAACCTCCACCGTGAATTCCCGTCCGTTTACCGTCTCCACTGCCCGACCGTAGCCGGTCATGCTCTTGACCATGGGTTATTCCTCCCTCAGCTTCGCCTCTGTCCGGGACTCCCCGGCAAAGGCTGTAATGGTATAGCTCAGTTTCGCTTTTCTGACCACAAGCCGGTCATATAAAACCACGATTCCCAGGCCCAGGAGAAATCCCAGTCCGGCAATCCAGGGTCCCAGATTCCAGAGGCTTCCCAGGCCGTAGCCCAGGAAAAACAGAACCAGGGGAACAAGATACAGCACCACCGCCGCTTTCAGCACCGGAGCGCTTTCCGACTCCACCTTCACCAGGTCTCCCCGTCTCGCGCCGATGGGGTTAGAGGCCGTCAGCACCACCGCTTCCTGGGCAGCGCCGCAGCCGGAACATTTGTGGCAGTCTCCGGAGCAGGCGCTTTCCCGAATGCACAGCACCTGGGCCGTGCCGTTTTCATAGACCGCCTTGACCCGTACAAGCTGTTCCATACTTATTCACTCGCTTCCTTCACCGTGGCGGATACGGATACCGTTTTCAGAGCGCCCACGTTGGGGAACTTCTCTCCGAAGGACAGATTCACCCGATAGGTAGCGCTGCCCGCCTCCGCGCTGGTAAAGTCCACTTCCGCTTTGATATCCTCGGCGGTCAGAGCGTCGATCTGGGCCACCGGCCCCCGAACTTTCACCGAGAGGCTGGCGTTGATAATCTCCGCCTCCATGCCCTCGGGCACGTTAACCGCGTCGATCTGCCCCAGGACAAACTCCCTGGTTTTCAGGCCCGAGAATTGGACCGTCACCGTCGCCTCAGAGATGCCCGTCTGATTGGTAACCCCATCGGGCAGAACAATGGGGAACTTCACGCTGGTGGATTTCTCCAGCTCCGAAAGGTTAATGGTTCCCACGCTGTAGGTATCGCCCAGGGCCTCCAGGACGGCCTCTCCGCCGGAGACACGGATGGTTTCCGGTTCCACGGTCACGGTGGTATTGCCCGCCGTAGCGCCGCCGGCATAGGTAACGTCTACCGCCAGGTTGATGACCTTGATCTGCTGAATCTGCAAATCCAGCCGGATCTCCTCCAGATTGGTGGTGATCTGCTGGGCGTCCACAGGCTCCCCGTTTTCGTCACACAGGGTATAGCGGTAGCTTTCGCTGATGGATTCCACCCGGTTCGTCAGGTCCACCTCGATCACCGCGCTGGTGATCTGATCCACCACGGTGGCAGGGCCGGAGATGTTCACCGTACCGTTATCCAGTACCGCGTTCTCCGTATCGTAGATATAGCCATCCGCCCGGTTTCCGATATAGCGCACCAGCACCGGAACGTCCTTGGTGCGGCGGTAGTCCACGGTGACATAGACGCTGCCGGGGCTTCTGGATTCCACCACAATGGCGTTGCTTGGCACATCGCCGGGGTAGACAATTCTGCTGTAGGACAGCTCATGGGCCCCCGGCTCGTCAATGGAGGACAGGTCCACCCGCACACTGATGTTGCCGGAATTGAGCTTACTTAAATCACTCCGGGTGCCGGACAGATGCAATGATACCGTCTCCGAGGACTTTTCGGTAATCATCAGGTTCTGCTCCCGGAGGACGGATTCTCCCTCCATGGTCACCGGAATATTGTAAAAGGTGTTGTCATCCTGGGGGCTGACGAAGGTGACCACATACTCCCACAGGCCAAAGGCAATCAGCAGGGACAGAAGGAGAGAATAGAGCTTACTTTTTCTCATAGCTGTCTGCCTCCTTCTTCTTGCCGTGGCGTACCAGGGTCCGCTTTCCCATAGTCTCATGGGTATTTTCTCCAATGGCAAGCTCCTTGCGCAGGAGCCGGTCCAGGGTCTCCAGCTCCAGCTTCTGCTTGAGCATCCCGCCCACAGCCACGCTGATGCCGCCGGTTTCCTCGGAGACGATGATGGTCAGGGCATCGGAAACCTCCGTAATGCCCACGCCTGCCCGGTGCCGGGTTCCCAGATCGGCGCTCAGGGTAGAGCTGTCGGACAGGGGCAGCACACAGCCCGCCGCGGCGATTCTGCCGTCCTGAATGATGACGGCTCCGTCATGGAGGGACGCCTTGGGGAAGAAGATGTTTCTCAGCAGCTGCTCAGACACCGAGGCATCCACCAGGGTTCCGGATTTAAAATATTCATCCAGTCTCTGCTGCCGGGAGAAGACGATCAAAGCCCCCACCCGCTGGCGGCTCATAATCTGGCAGGCCATAATAGTCTGGGTGATGATGGCCTCATTCACGCCGGACACATTGGTGCCGAAGATCACATCCATAAACCGGGACAGGGTCATATCGCTCAAATGCATCAGCACCCGCCGCAGCTCCGGCTGGAAGAGAATGACAAAGGCCAGCAGTCCGATGGCAAGGACCTGGTTGATAATCCAGCTGAAGGTGTGAAGCTTCATGGTATTGGCAAGCCAGGCCACCACAATCACTAGCACCACCACCCGGGCCAGACGCATCGTGTTGGGCGTCCGGATCAGCGGAAGCAGGCTGTATATCAGCAGGGCCACAACCAAAATGTCCAGGTAATCCGACCACTGCATTCCCATTACGTTGCTGACAAAATTTTGAATGGTTTCCATCGTGCTGCTCCTCTTTTATGTCAACTGTGCGGCAGTGCATACTCCGCTAGAATACTCTTATCTTATATCCGTTCTATTATAGCGGAAAGGCAGGCCAATGGCAATAGACATTCTGTAAAAATTTTATTGGGCAAACCGGGATAATTTGGATGCGGACCGGAGAAAGGCCCGGGTCTGAACCGGGCATGCGTCGTGCCCGAAGCTGACCCGCACCGTTCCCGTTTCCAGGGTGCCGGCGCTTTCATGGGCGCAGGGGGCACAGTGAAGTCCCGCCCGGACGGCGATGCCCTGATCTGCCAGAATCCGGGCCGTGGTCTCGCAGTCCTCCCCACTGCGGAAGGACACCGTAGAAGCCTGATGGGGGCCTGCGTACACATCCATCCCCATTTGCTGAAGCCCCAGGGCGCATTTCGCCATCTGGGCGTGTTCCCGGCGGAAGATGGTCTCCACACCGGTCCTTCTCACATACCGGATACCCTCCGCCAATCCCGCGATGCCGGGTACGTTTGCCGTCCCCGCCTCCAGCCGGTCCGGCAGCATTTCCGGCATGGACTGTTCCCGGGAAGCGCTGCCCGTTCCTCCGTAGAGCAGGGGCTGGGGCATTCCCTTGCAAAGCAGCAGTCCCGTCCCCTGAGGCCCCAGCAGTCCCTTGTGGCCTGGCATGGCGATATAGTCCGCCCCCAGCGCCTCAAAATCAATGCTCAGCGTTCCCGCGGACTGGGCCGCGTCCACAATAAAGGGGACGCCCTTCTCCCGGCACATGGCAGCCATTTCCTCCACCGGGAGAATATAGCCGAAAACGTTGGAAACGTGGGTAAAAACCGCAGCCTCGGGATGCTGCGCCAAGGCTCTGCGGAAGTCCTCCAGGGTATCCTCCCAGGAAAACAGCTTTCTCCCCGCCACGATGAGGTTCGCCTTCCGGGCATGGAGGGGGCGGGTCACGGCGTTGTGTTCAAACCCTGAGATCACCACCTTCGCCCCGGGCTTTACCAGGTCGTGAATGGCGATGTTCAGTCCATGGGTACAGTTGGTGGTCAGAACCACCTGCTCCACCGGGCAGTGAAACAGCTTCGCTGCCTCCTCCCGGCAGTGAAACACCTGCCGGGCCGCCTCCATTGCCGCCTCATACCCGCCCCGCCCGGGGCTGGCACAGCTTGCCATGGCCCGCTCCACCGCCCGGTATACCGCCGGAGGCTTTCGGAAGGAGGTGGCCCCGCTGTCCAGGTAAATCATACCGTCACCTCCTCCAGCTCTCCCTCCCGTGTCTGCTGATACACCCGCCGGATGGGAATGTCTTCCTCCCGGAGCAGGGCCGTCACCGGCTCAATTTCCCGGGCCCAAATCCGAAGGGCATAGCCGCAGCCCTGCTCCTCCATCCATCGGGGGGTCCGCTGCAAAACGCAGCGAATCCCCGCTCGCTTCATGCGTGCTTCCCCCCGCTGGGCGAATGTCACCGAGCGGAAGGTAAGATAAAACTGTTTCATACAAATCCCTCCTGTGGCAATTTATGACCCGGGAGGGAGAAAGGTGCGAAACTCGTCGAAGCCGTGATTTTGCCCAATTTATCCATATCTTCTCCGTTTTCTCTATTGCCTTCCACGAATTGCCCCCTTATAATAAAGGAAGCTCTGATTAAATCGGCAAGAGCTGGCAGCAAGAGATTTTGGCTCAAGCGAAAGTGTGGAAAATGCGGGAATACTTTGTGTATTTCCCATTTTTCACACTGCACGATTGGGGCAAAAGATCTGTCTGTAAGCCGCAGACGATTTATTCAGAGTTTCCTAAAGATAATTCCGGATGTAATCTCCTGGGGCAACAGGCCCCGGTTCTTCGCCAACACAAAAGCGCATCGTTAAGGAGGCAACCTATGGAACATCACAACCCGCTTCTTACCAATCCAAAAAGCAGCCACCGGTTTATCACCATCGGCGAAATTATGCTCCGGCTGACCCCACCCAACTATCAAAAAATCCGTATGGCCAACGAATTTGAAGCCACCTACGGCGGCAGTGAGGCCAACATCGCCCTGGCCCTGGCGAACCTGGGCATTGACTCCACCTTTTTCACCGTGGTGCCCAATAATTCCCTCGGCAAAAGCGCCATCCGGATGCTCCGTTCCAACGACGTTCACTGCACCCCGGTGATTCTCTCCACCCCGGAGGAGACTCCCACCCATCGCTTAGGCACCTACTACCTGGAAACCGGCTACGGCATCCGGGCCTCCAAGGTCACCTATGACCGGAAGCACTCCGCCATTACGGAATACGACCTGACCAAGGTGGACATCAAGGCCCTGCTGGAAGGCTATACCTGGCTCCACGTCTCCGGCATCACCCCGGCTCTCAACGCCTCCTGCGCCGGCTTCATTCTCAACTGCCTGAAAACCGCCAAGGAGCTGGGAATCATCACCAGCTTTGACGGCAACTTCCGCAGTAAGCTGTGGACCTGGGAGGAGGCCCGGGACTTCTGCACCCAGTGCCTGCCCTATGTGGACGTGCTTCTGGGCATTGAGCCTTACCATCTGTGGAAGGACGAAGCGGATCACAGCAAGGGAGACTGGAAGGACGGCGTACCCCTCCAGCCCAGCTATGAGGAACAGGACGAGGTATTCCAGCACTTTATTGACCGCTATCCCAACATCCGCTGTATCGCCCGGCATGTACGCTACGCCCACTCCGGTTCCCAGAACAGCCTGAAGGCCTACATGTGGTACGACGGTCACACCTTTGAAAGCAAGCTCTTCACCTTCACCATTCTGGACCGGGTAGGCGGCGGCGACGCCTTTGCTTCCGGCCTGATCTATGCCATGATGCGGGGCTATAAGCCCATGGATATGATCAACTTCGCCGTGGCAAGCTCCGTTATCAAGCACACCATCCACGGCGATGCCAACATCACCGATGATGCCGGCACCATCAAGGAAATTATGAATATGAATTTCGATATCAAGCGATAATCCGATAAAGCGCAGATTGTCCCCTGACGCCTCCGCGTCAGGGGACAATTTATGCCTGTAGCGTTTATTCTTCGATGGCGACGCCCAGCTCCCGAAGCTTTTCCCGGACCTCTCCCGCGTCATTGTGGAATACGATTCCCACCATGCCCGTGCGCTCCGCGCCCTCGATGTTGGCGGTGGCGTCGTCAATGAACACGCATTCCTCCGGGTTCAGGGAGAACTTCCTGTAGAGCAGCCGGTAGATTTCCGGCTCGGGCTTCACAAATTTTACGTCAGCGGAAATCAGGGTTCCGTCAAAGCAGTCGCTTCCCGGCACCCGGGGCCAGTATTCGTGCTGCCGGTAGCTGGCATTGGACAGCAGATACACCCCATAGCCTGCCTTCTTGAGATCCCGGCACAGCTTTTCCATTCCCGCCACCGGGAGAATGGGCCGGTCCCACCGGTCCACCAGCCGATGGGCCGTCTCGTGAAGCCGGGCAGGAAGATGGCGGCACATGCTTTCCGCCGCCTCCGGCTCTGTCATGGAGCCCCGGTCCATCCTGGCCCATTCCACGGAGAGATAGACGTTGTTCAGCAGGAGCTTCCGGTCCTCTCCCTCTGCCCCCACCGCGTCCAGGAAAACGTCCCGGTCGAAGCGGAGCAGCACATTGCCCATATCAAAAACCACGTTTTTAATCATCAGACGATCTTAACCTTTCCTTTCGTAGCCCGGAAGACAATGACCAGGGACAGAATGGTTGTCACCGTCAGGATGGTTGCCAGTGCCGAGGCGGTACCATCGCTCATACGCATAACCTCCTGATAGATGGCAACCGCGATGGTGGAGGTCTTGCCGGAGTAGAGCATGATGGAGCTGGACAGCTCATTGATGCAGGTAATCCAGCTGAGAACCGCTCCCGACATGATGCCGGGCAGCATCATCCGGGCCGTGACGGTGAAGAAGGTCTTCATGGGAGAGACGCCCAGATTGACGGAGGCCTCCTCCACGCTGGGGTCCATCTGATAGAGGAAGGCGCTGCCGGAACGAACCGTATAGGGAAGCTTACGAATGATGTAGGAAATGATCATAATGGCGGAGGTGCCCACCAGAATCAGAGGCTTCCGGTTGAAGGCCACAATCAGGCCGATGCCCAGTACAGAGCCGGGGATGACGTAGGGGAACATGATCAGGGTATCGATCAGGTTCGCAATCTTACCCTTCTTCCGCACCAGAATGTAGGACACCAGGATGCCGATGACAATGATGAACACAATGGCGACCAGGGAGAACACATAGGTATTGCGGATATTCCGGCCCAGCCGTGCCATGATGGTGCGGTAGTTGTTCAGGTTGATGCCCTTGACCATGCCGGAGAAGCTTCTCTCCACAAAGGACTGGCATACCACCACAACCTGGGGCAGGAAAGCAAGGGCCACCACCAGATAAATGGGCAGGGAGGCCAGGAACCGTTTGCCGCCCCGGAGCTTGGTCTCCTGGGGAGGCCGCAGGGAACTCATCTGATAGTTGCGCTTATCCACCACCAGCTTTTGGAAGCCCAGCATAATCAGGGAGCAGCACACAATAATCACGGAAAGGGTGGATGCCATAAAGGGGTCCGTGGCGCTTTCGGACATGTATTCATTGTAGACCAGCACCGGCAAAACGGTATAGCCCTCGCCGATCAGCATAGGGGTGCCGAAGTCCGCCAGACAGGTCATAAACACCATGATGCAGCCCGCCAGAATGGAGGGCAGAATCACCGGCAAGGTCACAGTCCAGATTCTGCGCAGCTTGCTCATGCCCAGGTTCTCCGCCGCCTCCTCCAGGGAGGAATCGATGCTGTTCATAGCGCCGGAGGTATATAAGTAGACGTAGGGGAACAGATGCAGGGTGAACACAAACACCATGCCGCCCCGACCGTAGATGGTCGGCGCCGTGAGGCCGATCTTAGCCATGGCCTTCGCCAGCAGGCCGTTGCGTCCCAGCAGGATGATCCAGGAGTAGGCCCCGATGAAGGGCGGGCTCATCAGGCTCATAATGATGAAGATGTGCAGGATCTTCTTGCCCGGGATGTTGTACCGGGTCATCAGATAAGCGATGGGAACGCCCACCACAGCGGTGGTCAGCACCGTGGTAAAGCAGACGAACATGGAGTGGAACAGGGTCTTGTAGTAATAGGGCTTGGTAAAGAAGCGCTGGAAGTTATACAGGGTCAGGCCCTCGGTCTTGTTGGAATAGACGCTCTTTGTGATGATGGTATAGAAGGGGTAAACGATGAACATGCACATCGCCACAATCACGAACAGCTTGGTGAAGGACCAGAAATCCGGCTTCCGACGGGAACTCAGTCGATTCTTCATAGGCTGAGCACCTCCTCCTTATCGTCATACAGGCTGATTCGATTGGGGTCAAAGCTCAGATGCACCCGCTCCCCGTCGCTGTGAACCTCGACGGTATCCTTGGTGTACTCATTGACAATCAGGTTCTGCCCGTCGTCCAGCTCTACCTCATACTCGATGAAGTCACCCAGGAAGGTGGAGAAGAGGATGGTGCCGGGCATGCCTTCTTTGGTGAAGAAAAGCTGCTCAGGCCGGGCAGAAATCTTTCCCTTTCCGGTATATGCCCGCCGGACGGGAACGGTGATGTTCAGCTCATCGCGGATGCTGACGGTGGCGTCCCCCGGCTGAGGGGCGGTAACCTGGCAGTCCAGGAAGTTGCTCACGCCGATAAAGCCCGCCACGAAGGGATTCTGGGGCTTGGCGTAGATCTCATTGGGGGTTCCGATCTGCATGATGTGGCCTTCCTTCATAACGGCGATGCGGTCGGAAATTGCCAGGGCCTCCTCCTGGTCATGGGTCACATAGATGGTGGTGATGCCCAGACGGCGCTGGAGCTTTTTGATGATGGAGCGCATCTGCACCCGGAGCTTTGCGTCCAGGTTGGAAAGAGGCTCGTCCATCAGCAGCACGCTGGGCTCAATGACGAAGGCACGGGCCAGGGCTACACGCTGCTGCTGACCGCCGGACAGCTCATTGGGCTTCCGGTCTGCCAGGTGGTCGATCTGCACCAGCTTTAAGGCCTCCTCCACCCGGGGTCCGGTCTCTTTTGCGGGAACCTTCCGGGCTTTCAGACCATAGGCCACATTTTCCCGAACGGTCAGATGGGGGAAGATGGCATAGTTCTGGAAGACCATGCCGATGTCCCGCTTGTGGGCGGGCACATCGTTGATGCGCTTGTCGCCGAAATAGAAGTCGCCTCCCTCGATGGAGTTAAAGCCGGCGATCATCCGAAGAAGGGTGGTTTTGCCGCAGCCCGACGGTCCCAGAAGGGTAAAGAATTCCCCTTCCCGGATGTCCAGCGAAACACCGTTCAAGGCGGTAAAATCTCCATAGCGCTTTACCGCGTCCTTGATAATTACCTGGTTGCTCATATCCTGTCCTCCGATCATTTCTCTAAAAAATAGGGTCAGCCCATACAGCTCAAAAATATCCCGGCTGCCCCGGGACATTTTTCAGCCGGATGCTGTAAGGAGGCACCCGGAAGGGTGCCTCCCGCACAGTATGTACAGATGTACAGCAAAAGATCAGCCGGCGACCAAATCGTTAAACTGTTCCTTGATATCATCCCGGTTGGCGGCAGCGTAGGCGAAGTCATACTTGCCAACGTTGCACTCGTCCAGGGAGCACAGGCCCTCGGGAGCCACATCGGAACGGACAGGGCGACGGGCCCAGTCGGCGTTCTGAGCGGTCTGGCACTCAGCGCTGGTGACGAAGTCGATGAACAGCTTGGCGTTTTCCTCGTTGGGGCAGTTCTTAATCAGAGCCACGCCATCGGGAACGGCGGAGTTGCTTTCGGGATAGACAAAGTCGATGTCGGGGTTGTCCGCGTACAGAACGGCGGACTTCTCGATGGTCACGCCCAGGGCGTACTCACCGGAGGCCACCAGCTTGTGGCAGTTGCCGGAGCTGTCCTGGAGCTTGCCGTCCAGGTTGGCGATGAATCTCTGCACCATCTCCCAGCCCTCTTCAACGGTGGGCTTGCTGAACAGCATGGTGCACAGCTGGGTGTAGGCGGAGCCGGACTTGGAGGGAGAACAGTAGGCAATACGGCCCTTCAGATTCTCGTCACACAGGCCTTCCCAGGTGGTGGGAACTTCATCCTCGGAGAGCATGGTCTTATTGTAAATAAACACCATGGGCAGAGGGGACTCGCCGATCCAGTAATCGTCGGCATCCTTGTAGGCATCGCCGATGAATTCATCGTTGGCGCAGACATAGGGAGCGAAGTAATCTACATAGGCAGCCAGGGTATCGGCGCCGCCGCCCCACAGCACATCGCCCTGAGGATTGGCAGCCTCAGCAACCAGACGCTGGCACAGCTCGCCGGTACCGGCGGCAATGACCTCCACCTGGATGTTGGGATACTTCTCGCTGAACTGGGCAACGCCGGCGTTCAGGGGGTTGGCATCATGGGGAGAGTAGACAACCAGCTTACCGGTGTAGTCCTCGGGAGCCTTTTCCGCGGGAGCGGCTGCTTCCGTAGCAGCGGGAGCCTCCGCAGCGGCAGGAGCCTCTGTGGCAGCAGGGGCCGGGGCCTGGGTTTCCGCGGGCGCGTTGGAGCCGCCGCAGGCGCACAGTCCCAGGACCATACAGGCAACCAGCAGCATAGACAGGATCTTTTTCATGGTATTTCCTCCTCTAAGAAAATAGTTCTGTAGGGTTTGCCCTATAGCTGGCGTTATTATAGCACACTGTTCCGTCAATTTCAACAACTAATTGCGTCTGTTCCCCCATTTTTTGAAAATAAGAGAAAATGTCTGTCCTTGTTCAAAAAGAAGCGGAGCCGCCCCGGTCTGGGGGCAGCCCCGTTTTTCCTGTCACTTCAGCGTGTAAACCCATTGCTCCCTGCGCTGGCTGCACGCGACGCTGATCTCATTGCGTTTCGTCCACTCGACGTAGCAGCTGCTCCCTCCGACCTGGATGCCCGTAGGAATGGTGATTAGCTTCCCGCTGTCACAGTCCAGTACAATGAGCATGCTGCCGCTTTCCAGGAGCATCACCTTTCTGCCGTCCGGGCTGGCATTCTCCCAGCTCCACTCCGTCAGGTCCTCATAGGGGAAGCTGTCCAGGGTCAGGAACCGGTTTTCCAGATAGTCAAAAATCCGATAGCCACCCTCCGGCAGCTTTTCCACGGAGAAGGACGCCCCCTCGCCGCCCCAGAGGCCGGAGGTAAACACCACATTTTCCTGGAGCGTTCCCAAGGCCTCCGGACGCATGGTGTCTCTGGGAATGCGCCAGTACTGCCCGTCCTTCCAGCAGACAATCTCCTCGCCCACCCCCACGAAGTCATCCAGGGTGCTGCCGCACAGGTTCTCCAGATTGTAAACCTGTCCCGCCTCCGGGTCTACATACAGGAACTGATGCTGATATTCGTCCGTGCCGTCGTCATTTCTTCTTTCCGCGGCGTAGGCCAGGAAGCTTCCGTCCCGGAAGAAGGCGATTTCCTCAAGATTGTTGTTGATTCCGTCCTCTCTGTCCGCTTCCGGCACATTCCCCCACAGGTCGGTCATTTCACGCCGAGTGACATCCACCCGCCAGGGGCCGCCCACCACCTTCATTTCGCTGGTTCCCGTGTAATCCCAGGTATCCTCCCATTGGTATGCCACCCAGTAGGGGGCGTCCTGGCCCCAAACCGCGAAGTTGCCGTCGGCGTAGTAATTGGACATCAAGTAGGGCTGCCCATCCAGTTCCACATAGGGAATCTGGACGGTCTTCTCTTCCCCATCCTCTGTGCGAAGCCCCGTAATGGTTTTCTGCTCCACGATCTTTCTGCTTCCCGCTTCCACCTGATAGAGCCGGTACTGTATCCCATCGTCCCCGTCTTCCAGGACATACAAAAGCTCAGAGGACAGTACCCTTTCTACCCAGCCATTTTCCCGGGGAAGATAAATCTGCCGGGCGGTACAGGCCTCCCCTTCCCGGATATCCATTTGGAAGCTTTCCTCTCCGGTGGGGAAATAGACGCTTTCGAAGGAGAGGCTTCCTTCCTGTTCCTCCACCTGTAAAACCGGCTCCTCCGAGAATTCCCACTGGATCGTTTTGTTTACGATGAGAAAGCCGTTTTCGTTGTCCGCCTGCCGAAGCTTCATGCGCACCGTCCCCAGCAGCTTCCCGGGCTGTCCGCCGTATACGTCAAACCGGGCAACGCTGTCCCCTCCGGTTTCGCTGTCCAGTCCCTGGAAGACATACAGCCGGGAACCAATTTCCGTTCTGCGGATATGATAGACGCCGTTGGAAAACCAGATTCTACCGCTGCCTTCCGTTTCTTCCTCCGACTGGGGCAGGTCACAGCCCATGGTCAGGAAGGCGTACGCTTCCGCCTGTTCCCGGCTGAGAAGCACCGTGTCCTCCGCAAAGGGCAGCTCTCCCATGACCGTTTGGGCCTTGTTCCCAATTACCTTCTCCGGGCAGGTAAAGGAGTAAAACAGGAATTCCTCCCAGAAATTCTCGTCCAGCACATAGTAGCTTTCCCAGTCCGGCATGGCCTGGCACATGGTCAGCAGGAATTTCTTTCCCGCCTCCGAAAGGGTGACGTCCTCCTTCTCTTCCCGGTTCTCCTGCGTCCTTTGCAGGAACCGGGGAAGGTTCTGGGAATTCCATTGGCTTTCTACCCCCAGGAAGGCCAGCACGCCTCCCAGGGAAATCAGCACCGCAAAGCACACCAGAGCCGCCGCCGAGCCCCAGGCCCGCCATCCGGTTTTGGGCCGGAATACCGCCTGGTTCTGCCGCTGCTTCCGGGGCTTCGTCCCTTCCCGGAGCCTGGCCTCAATCCGCTGGGAGCAGCCTTCTGGCATGATCATTTTTTCATAAGCACATTTCAGTCTCTCGTCCATATTCAAACCTCTCTTCCGCTTCAGGGTTCTCCCAGCTTTTTTCTCAACATTTCCCGGCCCCGGGCCAGCCGGGTGGTCACGGTGCTCACCGGGATTTTCAGCAGCTCCCCGATCTCCGCCGCGGAATACTGCTCATAGTAATGCAGGTAAATCACCACCCGGTATTTGGGCGGCAGCTTCATTACCACCTGCACCGTTTCATCCATCCGATAGGCCGGGGCCGGTATGGACACATCCAGGGGCAGGGTCTTCTTCCACCAGGAGGAGCGAAGCAGGCTTTTGCATTCATTTGCCGTCACCTGCATCAGCCAGGCCTTTTCACTTCCCGGAATCAGATTTTCCTGCTCCATCAGCTTTACAAATACGTTCTGGCACACGTCCTCGGCTTCCTGATAATTATGGGTAAAGTTCACCGCCAGCCGGTACACATCGTCCCGGTAACGGTGGAACAGATTCAGCACATCCACTTTTGCAGCCTCCTTCCGGGGTCTCTCTGTATATCAAACGAATCACGCCTCGTTTTTGTCTCAAATTTTTATCCCGCCGTCTCAAAAAGGCGGCGGGATATTCCCTCATTCTTCCAGGAGACACACGGCATGGCAAGACATGCCCTCCCCGGTGCCCGTAAAGCCCAGCTTCTCCTCGGTGGTGGCCTTCACATTGACCCGGTCCGGGGCAATCCCCAGGGCAGCGGCAATGTTTTCTTCCATTTGAGGAAGATAGTCCTTGAGCTTCGGCCTCTGGGCAATCATGGTCACGTCGATGTTGCTGACCCGATACCCTGCCGTGCGCACCTTCTGCCCCACGATTTCCAGCAGCTTCCGGGAATCCGCCCCTTTGTACTTAGGGTCTGTATCCGGGAAATGCCTCCCGATATCCCCCAGTCCGGCGGCTCCCAGCAGGGCGTCGGATACGGCGTGGAGCAATACATCCGCGTCGCTGTGGCCCAGAAGTCCCTTTTCGAAGTCAATCTTTACGCCGCCCAGGATCAGCTCCCGACCCTCCACCAGCCGGTGAACGTCATAGCCATGTCCGATTCTCACTGTTTCTCCTCCATCATCATTTCCGCGATTTTCAGGTCCATGGGGGTGGTAACCTTCAGGTTCCGCTCGTCCCCCTCCACGATCTTGACCGTCATGCCCATGTTCTCCACGGCGGAGCAGTCGTCGGTCAGCTGGGCGCCCTCCGCTTCCGCCTTTTTCAGTGCCCCCCGGAGCAGGTCGAAGTCAAAGACCTGGGGGGTCTGAACGGCGAACAGGGTCGCCCGGTCCGGGGTGGATTTCACCACCCGGCCCTCCACCACCTTAATGGTATCCTTCACCGGGATTGCCGGGGCGGCAGCGCCGTAGGTGTTTGCCGCCCGCACCACCCGATCAATTAGCTGCCAGGTAATCAGGGGTCTTGCCCCGTCGTGGACCGCCGCCAGCTTCACCTTATTCGACAGGGCGTTTAAGCCCAGATGGACGGACTCCTGACGGCTTTTGCCCCCCGCCACCACGGCTTTTGTCTTGGAAAACTCTCCGGTCAGGCTGGTAATGGGCAGGATCAGGTCCTCCCGGGTAACCACCACGATCTCCGAAATGGCGTCGCAGGCTTCAAACGCCCGCAAGGTATGGACGATCATGGGCTCCCCCCGAAGCTTTGCCATGACCTTATCGATGCCCCCCATCCGGGAGGCGCTGCCCGCCGCCACAATGACCGCGCCGCAGGTTTTCAGCTTCAGCAGCTTCCGGGCAGGCTTCGTCACCTTGGTAATGTCCATACTCACAGCTCCTTTACCAGCTTCTTAAAGAATTCGCCCCGCACCATAAAGTTCTTGAACTGGTCAAAAGCGGCGCTGGCAGGGCTCATCAGCACCACGTCTCCCGGCTCTGCGGCAGCCGCCGCCGCCCGAACGGCAGGCTCAAAGGCGCTGCAGTCCACAATTTCCAGGGTTTCCCTGTCATATTCCGGGCACTCCTCCACAGCGGAGCGGATCTTCTCTCCCGTAGCGCCCCCCAGGAACAGCTTCTTCACATGAGCGCAAATCTCCGGTCCCAGCACATCGTAGGGGATGTGCTTATCATAGCCGCCGGCAATCAGAATGACCTTCTCCGGGAAGCTGCGCAGTCCCGCAATGGTCCGGCTGGGGCTGGAGGCGATGGAGTCGTTATAGAACCGGACCCCGTTCTTCACCCGCACCAGCTCAATCCGATGCTCCACCCCGCCGAAGGTTTCCGCCACATGGCGAATCACATCATCCTCCACCAGGCCCTCCACCATGGCAATGGCAGCCATGTAGTTTTCCACATTGTGGGTTCCGGGAATGAGAATTTGGTTCACAGGCAGAACCGCCTCACCGCCCCGGCAGATGACATTGTCCTTCAGGCACACATGGGCCTGCCCCAGCCGGGAGAAGAAGACGGTCTTTCCGTTTCCCCGGAAGGATGCTGTATAGGCATTGTCGGCGTTCAGCACCAGCAAACCCTTCTCATCCTGGTAGCGGAAGATGTTCTTCTTGGCCTCCACATACTCCGCCATATCCTTGTGGATATCCAGATGGTTGGGGGCCAGATTGGTAATCAGGGCCCGCTGGGGACTGCGCTTCATATCCATCAGCTGGAAGGAGCTCAGCTCCACCACAGCGTAGTCCTCTTTCTCCATCTGTCGCACCAGGGGAAGCAGGGGCGTGCCGATGTTTCCCCCCAGCCAGACTCTTTTCCCGGCGGCTTTCAGCATTTCCGCAATCAGGGTGGTGGTGGTGGTTTTTCCGTCGGAGCCGGTCACCGCCATCAATTGACAGGGACAGACCTCGAAGAACACCTCCATTTCCGAGGTGACCAAAGCGCCCCGGCTTCGCAGAGCTTCAATGGCTGGGTTGCCCGGATGCATTCCCGGCGTACGGAAGACCACGTCCGCTTCCACGCCGTCCAGGTAGTTCTCTCCTACATGAAGCCGGCAGCCCAGCTTTTCCAGCTCCAGAACCTCCCGGTCCAGCTTCTCCCGGGGGGTGCGGTCACAGCCCACCACCTGGCAATGAAATTCCAGGAGCAGCCGCACCAGGGGGCGGTTGCTGACGCCCAGGCCCAGGACGGCGACTTTTTTGTTTTTCAAAGCGGTAAAGTAGGTTTCAAAGGCAGTGTTCATATCCATTCCTCAATTCCGTTATGGCGTTACGATCTGTCCATAGTATACTCTTTCCAAAAAGATTTTGCAATACATTTGACAATTCCCCCCGGGTGGAGTACAATATTTCCGCAGCCAGACCGGACAGCCGCGGACGCAGGCCGAAAGGCCGCGGATGAGGAAAGTCCGGGCTCCACAGGGCAGGGATAACGGGTAACGCCCGCCGAGGGTGACCTCAGGACAAGTGCAACAGAGAGATGTAGCCATTTTTGGTCATAGTGAAAAGGTGCGGTAAGAGCGCACCCGCCCCATGGAGACATTGGGGTGCTGTAAACTCTATCCCGGAGCAACGCCGTGGAGGGATATGTGGTCTGCCCGACCATCCCGAGGAGGCGGCTTGATCCCAGGAGCAATTCTGGGGCTAGATAGATGGCTGTCAAGACAGAACCCGGCTTACAGGTCTGTGCTGCAAAGTCGCCGCCGATTTTTTCGGCGGCGATTTACTGTCTTTCCCCGGTTGCACTCCCCCGCAAAATATGATATGATACATTATTATAGAAACTTTCCGGAGGAAGACCATGGACGACGAAAAGCTCAAATTCCAGATTGGGAGAAATATCGCCTCCTACCGCAAGGCCGCGGGACTTACCCAGGCAGGCCTGGGGGAAAAGCTCAGCTATTCCGATAAGGCTGTCTCCAAATGGGAGCGGGGAGAATCCATCCCCGACGTGCTGACCCTGGTACAGCTTGCGGAGCTGTTTCAGATTACCGTGGGTGACCTGCTGGAGGACCCCAACGTTCTGCCCGAAAATCCCGGTACCCTGGAAAAGGCCATGACCCAGGTCTCTGAAAAGGCCCTGAAGCGCAAGCCCAACAAGAACGTAATTCTGGGGCTGTCCTCCACCCTGGTGTGGTTTGTGGCCCTGCTTCTGTTTGTGGTGCTGTCTCCCTTTCCGGTACTGGCGCCCTACGGCTGGCTGGCCTTCCTCTATGCCATTCCCGCCAATGCCATTGTCCTTCTGAGTCTGCGGTCTGCCTGGCATGATTTCCGCTGGAACCAGGCCTTAATCAGCGTCATCGTCTGGGGCTTTCTGCTTGCCATCTACGCCACCCTTCTCTCCGTCTTCCATTTCAATTTCTGGCGGCTGTTCCTGCTGGGTATCCCCGGACAGATTGCCATTTTTCTGTGGTTCCGGATGTTCCGGGGCTGTAAGGGGGAGGAAATCCATGGATAAAAAAGAACTGCGCCGCCAGATTCGGGAGAAGAAGCGGGCCATGACGGAAGAAGACATTCTGCGCCGCAGTGAAGCGTTGGGAGTTCTCTTTCTCCAAAGCGACCTCTATAAAAAGGCCCGCACCATCTACGGCTACCTGCCCTATAACCAGGAAGTGCGCACCGTTCCCATCTTAAAGCAGGCTCTCCGGGACGGGAAAAAAGTGGCGGTGCCCAAGGTTTACGGCGACACCATGCGCTTTCTCTACCTGACCGACCTGAACGCCGTGGCGAAGGGCTATGCCGGAATTCCCGAGCCAATCGCCGATGAGCCGGTTGCCGAAGATGAAACCGCCCTGGTGCTGATGCCCGGCCTGGCCTTCGATCCCCAGGGCCACCGCATGGGCTACGGCGGCGGCTTTTATGATAAGTTCCTGGAAAAGGAGCCGAATCACCCCACCATCGCCCTGTGCTATGATTTTCAAATGCTGCCCCACCTGGAAACCGAGAGCCATGACATTCCCGTGGACCTGGTGCTGTGGGCATAACGGAAAAGGAGAAACAGTATGCAGCTATTTTTGACCCTGCTCATTGCCGCCGCCGTGTTCGGCCTGTGCTATCTTGCCGACAAGGCCTTTACCAAGGCCTTCCGGAGCAAGGCCCAGCACCGCTCCGGTCTTGCCGTGCGGCTGGATAAGCGCTACGGCGTGTTCGGCGTGGTTCTGACGGTTCTGGGCATTCTGGCTGTCTGCGTCGGGATTACCGACGGGCCGGTGCTGATTGTGGGCGGTATCATCGTGCTTGCCATGGGCGTGGCTCTGGCAGTTTACTATCTGAGCTTCGGCATTTTCTATGACGGAGAGAGCTTCCTCCAGTCCCGGTTCGGAAAACCGGATCTTGTCCGCACCTACGACGAGATTGTGGGACAGAAGCTGTACCTGATTCAGGGCGGCAAGATTCTGGTGGAGCTTCACTTCCGGGACGGGGGCACGTTAAGTCTCCAATCCACCATGGATGGGGTCTATCCCTTCCTGGATACCGCCTTTGCCGCCTGGTGCCTCCAAACGGGCCGGGACCCGCAAAGCTGTGCGTTCCATGACCCCTCCCAAAGTCTGTGGTTCCCCACTGTAAATGGAGATTGATCCTATGGCACATATTCCCAGCGGCACCACCGCCCAAATCGACCTGCTCACCTTCCGGGAAGCTCTGAATTCCGCCAACACCCCCTCCCCGGACTATGACATCCGCAAGTGGCTCTATGCCCCCAACTTCTATTCGGAATACCGGTACATTCTGGGCACAAGAGGCACGAATCCCTTAATCTGCATCGGCATCAACCCCTCCACCGCAAAGCCCGACGACCTGGACAATACTCTCAAATCCGTGGAGCGAATCGCCCTGCATAATGGCTTTGACAGCTTCCTCATGTTCAACGTCTACGCCCAGCGGGCCACCAGCCCCGACGATATGGAAAAAGTATGCAATCCCCTGCTCCACCGGGAGAACCTGGAGGCCTTCCGCTATGTGCTGTCCATCTCTCAAAGCCCCGCTGTCTGGGCCGCCTGGGGGGCCATCATCGAAAAGCGGAAGTATCTGCCCGGGTGTGTCCGGGACATGGTGAAGCAGGGCCAGGAATACGGCGCCAGCTGGTACTGTGCCGGGGCTGTCACAAAGAAGGGGCATCCCCATCATCCCCTGTACCTGAAAAAGGACGAAACCCTGAAACCCTTTGATGTGGAAAGCTATCTGAACAAGCTGGAAGGCTAAGGAGGCATTATGAAACTGATCATTGCGTCCGACATTCACGGCAGCGCCTATTGGTGCCGCCGTCTTTGTCAGCTGATAGAAGAAACGCAGCCTGACCGGCTGCTTCTGTTAGGGGACCTTCTCTACCACGGCCCCCGGAACGACCTGCCCCGGGACTATAACCCCAAGCAGGTGATTCCCATGTTATCGCAGTACAAAGACATCATTCTTGCCGTCCGGGGCAACTGTGACGCGGAGGTGGATCAGATGGTGCTGCCCTTCCCCTGTATGGCGGACTTTGCCCAGGTGCTTGCCGACGGACTGAACCTGTATCTGACCCATGGGCACCACCACAATCCCGACGCGCTTCCGCCCCTGCCTCAGGGAACCGTCTTCCTGTCCGGGCACACCCATGTGAAGCTGGACGAGATCCGGGGCGGCATCCGCTGCCTGAACCCCGGCAGCGTTTCCATCCCCAAGGACGGCAGCCACAGCTGTATTCTCTGTGAAAACGGAAGCTTTTCCTTCCATATTTTTCAGAATTGGGAGGAAAATCCATGAATTCGACGGAATGCGACACTTGCTGGTATTATGATTATGATGAGGAGTACGAGGAGTATTACTGTATGATGGATTTGGACGAAGACGAAGTCTACCGGATTCAAGTCTCCCGCTCCCAGCACTGCCCCTTCTATCGGCAGGGCGATGATTATACCCTTGCAAGGAGACAATAGCCATGAATCGTATTCTCCCGCTGCTGCTGTGCTGTCTTTTGCTGTGCGGCTGCGGCATCCGGACCTCTGTCATTCCCGACAACGTTTCCGTCCCCACGGAAACCCCTGCTCTGCCAACCCCGCAGAAGCCAAAGGCCCTTGCTCCCATCCAGACCCAATATGACGGGGCCTTGCAAATCTTCTCGCCGGGAATCCAGGACGCCACCGGACTGTTCCCCCTGGGAGATCACCTGCTGATTCTCTCGGGCCGGGAGAATACCACCCTGACCCTTTTGTCCGGGGATACCCTTGTCCCCCTTGCCACCGTAACCCTCCCCTTTCTGCTGGAGCCCGGGGACCCTTCTCTCCGGTTTGGGGCAGGGTTTCTTTCCTATTTTGACCCCATGGAACGGGAAACCGTCGTTCTGGACGGTTCTCTTCGGGAGGTCAGTCATATCCCCGCCCCGGAGGATTTGCAGGGGGTTCCCCTTCTTTCCGAGGATCGGAACGCCCTTTACTACTGTACCGCCGACGGTATCCGGGTCTGGAATCTGGAAACCGGGCTGCGCCGTCAGCTCAAGGAGATGGCCTTTCCCGGGCAGACCCTTACCGGCCTGAGCATGGATGTATTGACCTGTCTCATTCCCGATGGGGCCAAAAGCCGCTCCACCTGCCTGTCCACCCGGACCGGCGGCCTGTTGTATGAAGTCCCGGGGGACCTCTGTCTGACAAGCCAGGAGGGGTGGTACTGCGCTGTTCTTCCCATAGGGCTGGGGCAGGTGCTGGTCTGCGGGGAAGAAGGGGGCAGCCCTATGCTGTTTCTCCCGGAAACCATTCCCGAACAATGCTTTCTCCTCCGGCACCAGCCGGGAGCGGTAACCTGCACCGGTCAGAACCGTCTGGAGCATTACAATTTCCTCTCCGGCAAACGGGATTCCGCCCTCACACTGGATGGGGACCTGACCCCCATTGCCGCCGCGGACACGCCGACAGGGGATCTCTTCCTTTTGGCGGAAAAGGAAAGCACCAACACCTGCGTTCTCTGCCGGTGGGAGGTAAATGACGGAAATGCCCTGGCGCTCCGGGAGGATACTGGCTTCCTTTTCCCCTACCAAACCAGGGAGGACCCCGCCGCCCTGGCCCAATGCGAAGCCTATGCCTCTGAACTCAGCGCCCGCTTTGGCATCCACATTCTGGTGGGACAAAGTGCCGTCCAGGCTCCGCCCCGGGACTACACCCTGGAACCGGAAACCCAGCCGGGAATTCTTCTGCGGGAGCTGCAAAACCTGGAAACCCGGCTGTCTCAATTCCCGGAGGGCTTTTGGCAGGATACCGCCTCCCACTTTACCTCCGTGAAGCTGTGTATTGTCCGAAGCGTCACCGGAACCGCCGCCTCCAGGAACCAGGAACCGGCTACCGGCGTCCAATTTCTGGACGGTACCGATGCCTATGTGGTGATCACCGCCGGGAAATTCTCGGAGCAGGCCCTTTACCGTGAGCTGTTTCACGTTATGGAAACCCATATTCTCACCGGAAGCAGCGCCCTGGATCAGTGGAGCAAGCTCAATCCCCAGGAATTCTCCTACACCTATGGCGCTTCAGCTGCCCCGAAGGGTGCTGAAATCTGGCTTTCGGGAGAAAACCGGGCCTTTATTGATTTCCGTTCTCAATCCCTGCCCAGGGAAGACCGGAGCCGGATTTTTGAAGCCGCCCTTCTGCCAGGGAACCAGGAAACCTTCCAGCCCTGGATCTTGCAGCGAAAGCTCACTGCCATCTGTCAGGGAATCCGGGAAGCCTATGGTCTGACCAAAAGCACACAGACCTATCCCTGGGAGCAATATCTGATTGCGTCTCTTGCCTATCCGAAATAGGAAAAGCCTGCCCCACTTTCGTGAGGCAGGCCCTTTTATGCAGTTATGTAGCTCAGTCCTCCGGGAAAAGCTGATCGTGGCAATACTTGATAATGGCTTTCCGGGTAATCAGTCCGATGAAGGCGCCATAGTCGTCCACAACGGGAACAAAGTTCTGGTTGGATGCCCGCTCGATCAGATCGTGCATGGAGGCGGTGATCCGGACGGGAACGTTGTCCCGGCGGCGGCAGATCTCCATGACACGCCGCGCTTCCGCCTGTCGCATATCCATGTAGCACATATTCTTCATGGCCCACAGCAGGTCACCTTCTGTTAAGGTTCCCCGGTACTCTCCCCGACGGTTCAGAATGGGAATGGCTGCATAGCCGGCAGCTTCCATTTTCTCCAGCGCTTGGCGGATGGTGTAATCATCGTACAGATACGCGCACATTGCCTTTGGAGTCAGAAAAAATAAAATACTGTTCATAGGGTTCTCCTTTTCGGTGCGGGCAGCGTTCTCACCTGCCGCTATCAATATTATAGCATATTCCGAAAGGAAAAGTATGAAATTTTATCGCCAAGTTGCTCGTCCAATCTCCAATATTCGCATTCGTTTTTTGTGCATATCGTACAATTTTTATTGGAAAGAAAAGCCGAAACCATCCAATGTGGCAAAATAATCCTGGGGTGTCTCCGCCCGGCGGATCAGCTGGAAGGAGCCGTCCTCCTTTAAAAGCACCTCGGCGCTGCGAAGCTTGCCGTTGTAATTATAGCCCATGGAAAAGCCGTGAGCGCCGGTATCGTGGATGGCAACCATGTCCCCAATGCTGATGCTGGGCAGGCTTCTTTGAATGGCAAACTTATCGTTGTTCTCGCACAGGCCCCCCACCACATCATAAACATGGTCCAGCACCGCGTCCTCCTTGCCGAGAACGGTAATGTGGTGGTAGGAGCCATACATGGCGGGCCGCATCAGGTTGGCGGCGCAGGCATCCAGTCCCACATACTCCCGGTAGATATGCTTCTGGTGGATCACCGTGGAAACCAGATGCCCATAGGGCGCCAGCATAAACCGGCCCAGCTCCGTAAAGATCGCCACGTCCCCCATGCCTGCCGGGGTCAGAATCTGCTCAAAGCGCTGACGAACCCTCTCGCCGATGACGGCGATATCGCACCGGGGCTGCTCGGGACGGTAGTCCACCCCAATGCCGCCGGAGAGATTCACAAAGGCAATGTGGGCCCCGGTGGCATTGTGGAGCCGGACCGCCAGCTGGAAGAGCTGACTTGCCAGCTCCGGATAATACTCGTTGGTGGTGGTGTTGGAGGCCAGGAAGGCATGAATGCCAAAGTGCTTAACCCCCAGCTTCTGGAGCCTCACCATGCATCCCGCCATCTGGTCCTCGGTCATGCCGTATTTGGCGTCCCTGGGCATGTCCATGATGGTGTTGCACAGGCAGAAGGAGCCGCCGGGATTATACCGGAGGCACACCGTATCCGGCATTTCTCCGCCGTCCACGATCTGCTCCAGGAATTCCACATAGGTAGCGTCGTCCAGATTGATGTAGGCCCCCATTTCGTAGGCCTTCCGCATATCCAGCACCGGGGTCACATTGGAGGAGAACATCACATCCCTGCCGGTGATGCCCACCGCCTCTGCCAGCAGCAGCTCCGTATAGGTGGCGCAGTCGCAGCCGCAGCCCTCCTCCTTCATAATTTGCAGGATAAAGGGGTTGGGGGTGGCCTTTACGGCAAAATATTCCCGGAAGCCCCTGTTCCAGGCAAAGGCCCCTTTCAGGGCACGGACATTGGCCCGGATTCCGGCCTCATCGTAAATGTGAAATGGGGTGGGAATTTCAGCGGCAATCTGCCTTGCTTTTTCCAAGGTCAGGAAGGGCGTCTTTTTCATATCGTAAATCCTCTCAATAGAAATTCCCTGTCAGTCGGCGCAGGGAAGGCCGTCCCGGCGGGAGTTTCGGCTGCACGCTTTCCTCCCGCCTCCGTAGTGTAAGGGAATTGTATGTCATGGAAAAACATTTGTCAACCCCGATTTCCGTTCTACCCGGGGGAGAGGCTTATTTTCTCCCTTCTGGGGAAGGATTCTCCCAAAAAGGCGTACCCTTTTCCGGGGAAATGTGCTACACTACTGTCATCCCATTTCTGAAAGGTCTGATCCTATGAAACGTACAAAGCTCACCGACCGTTCCCTTCCCGATTACTCCCGGGGAGAGGAGATTATGAATATGGTCACCCACATTGTGGGCGGCGCCATGGGCATAGCCGCTCTGACCCTTTGCGTCATCCGGGCCGCCCTCCATGGAAATACCTGGGGGGTCGTTGCCTCTGCCATTTACGGCACTGCCCTGATTCTGACCTTCACCATTTCCAGCGTCTATCACGGTCTGAAGCCCAGCATGGGGAAGAAGGTCATGCAGGTCATTGACCACTGCACCATCTATTTTCTCATTGCCGGAACCTATACCGTAATCGTCCTGTCCGCCTTCCGTCCTGAGCATCCGGTGCTGGCCTGGTGCATGTTCGCCTTCCAATGGGGTATGGCTGCCCTGGCTGCCACCCTTACCGCCATCGATCTGAAAAAGTACAACCTCTTCTCCATGATCTGCTACATCGGCATGGGCTGGGCCATCCTGCCGTTTGCCGGGGTTGCCATAGAGACCATGGGCTTCGGCGGCTTTCTGCTGCTTCTGCTGGGGGGGATTGCCTATACCGTCGGCTCCGTTCTCTATGGTCTGGGCCGGTCCAGGAAATGGATGCACTCCGTATTTCATCTCTTCGTAAATCTGGGAGCGCTGCTGCAATTTCTCTGTATTCTTTTCTATGCCGTCTGACCCCAAATCTCATACACCTACAGAAAGAGGAGGCCTTACCATCAGCAAGGCCTCCTCTTTTTTCTTAAAAAACAGAAAATAAGTGAAACAATTTGCCCTTCTCAAGCGTATTACATATAGAAGCCAATCACCCCATCCATCCGTAGAGAAGGAATAGAGAAACCAGACATAAAATTTCATCATAAACAATCGTCCCGGAACGCAACCCATACCGTTTTTTATCGACTATATTGGTAGGACCAATGATAGACAGTCTAATGGTGTGATGTCAAGAGAGAGATAAAGAAATAATTGAACTTATTTT
>CAYRDE010000009.1:0-33984 GCA_964422935.1 uncultured Oscillospiraceae bacterium
TATGAAAAACGCGGTGAACATCGGCATGTTCCCGGACGTGGAGCTGGAGAAATTCCACTACATCGGCAACTCCTCCCTCTCCGGCGCATATGCCATGGTGATGAGCGACGAGGCCTGCGCAAAGACCCAGGAGGTAGCGGCAAACATGACCTATCTGGAGCTGAGTACCCATCCCGGGTATATGGATGCCTTTGTGGCGGCCTGTTTCCTGCCCCATACCGATGCAAGGCTGTTCCCCCACAGTGTGCAGGAGGCCTGATATGCTCACGAAGCAGCACCATGTGGCGATTATCTGCTCGGACTATGGGCGCTCCAGGGAATTTTATGTGGAAAAGCTGGGCTTTCAGGTCATCCGTGAGGTGTGGCGGGAGGACCGGCAGGACTATCTGACCATGCTTCGTTCGGGAGATGTGGTGCTGGAGCTGTTCACCAAGCCAAACGCACCCCGGCGGGTCACCCAGCCGGAGGCGTTGGGCCTGCGGCATCTGGCCTTCCAGGTGGCGGATGTGGCAGCAGCGGCAGCGTGGTTACACAGCCGCGGGATTGAAACCGAGCCCATCCGGGAGGACCCGGTGAACGGGGGGCGCATGACCTTTTTCCGGGACCCGGACGATCTGCCCCTGGAATTGCATGAATAAGGAGAGAAACACAAGTATGGAAATTGAAAATCATAAGGAAGAGGTTCCCTTTGCCCACTATGCGGGGCTGTTCCGGAACATTGATCCCAAGGATGTGGTGTCCCGGCTCAGCGACGTAAGCTGGGATGGGGAGAAGTTCACGGTCACATTGCTGGGCCGGGCCTTTGCCATTGCCCATCCGGAATACGCCATTACCCCCCTGGAGGGCGGCAAGGTGCCGCCTCTGCCCACTCAGACCTTTCTGCTGCGCTATCTCATGGAGAGCCGGGACGTGGCCTGGACGGGCGCCTGGAAGACCTTCCGGGAAATGCCCTGGGGAGAGATGTATATTAAGCCCTACACCGGTCGGGTGCTGACCCGGGCGGCCTTCACCTTCGGCACCCGGATCGATGCCTTCCGAAAGGCAGCGGAAAAGCTGGGCGGCATCCCTCTGCCCCATGGGGACGCGGGATACCAGTTTGACCTGGTAGGCAATTATCAGATGCAGATTCTGGCCTGGGAGGGGGATGATGAGTTCCCGCCCAATGCCCAGGTCCTTTACTCCGACAACTTTGCCGATGGCTTTGCGGCAGAGGACCGGGTGGTGGCAGGAGATATCCTGATTTCCACCATCAAGGCAGAAATGTAAAAACAGGGTACAGCGGAAAAACGCTGTACCCTATAACTCTATGAAAGGAAGATATTCTATGGGAAGGGAAATTCCCAAAAACGACCTGGGAACAGGGAGCGTAAAAAAGTGGATGGTACAGATGGCGGTTCCCGCCGTGGTGGGACAGGTCATTAACCTGCTGTATAACGTGGTGGATCGAATCTACATTGGACACATTCCGGAGATTGGCGGTTTGGCGCTGACCGGCGTGGGCCTGTTTACCCCCATTTTGATGCTGCTGACCGCATTTGCCATGCTGTGCAGCTCCGGCGGCGCACCCCGGGCCGCCATGGCAATGGGGCGGGGGAACAAGGAGGAGGCCGAGAAGATCCTGGGAAACTGCTTTTCCTTTCTGTTGGGGCTTGCGGTGATTCTCACCATCGTGTTTTACGCGGCTGCACCTTCCCTGCTGCGGCTGTTCGGTGCTTCGGAGGCAACGCTGCCCTACGCCCTGCGGTACGGCAGAATCTATATTCTGGGCACCGTGTTTGTCCTGATGGTCATGGGCATGAACCCCTTCCTGACCACCCAGGGCTTTGCGAAAATGAGCATGCTCACCACCGTGATTGGGGCGGTGATCAATATTATCCTGGACCCCATCTTTATTTTTGCCTTCCACCTGGATGTAACAGGAGCGGCAATCGCTACGGTGGTGAGTCAGATGATCAGCGCTGTCTGGATACTCCGGTTTTTGACGGGCAAGAAAACGATTCTCAAGCTGCGCCGCTCTGCAATGGGTCTGGAGAAAAACGTGATTATGCCCTGCCTGGGGCTGGGTGTGTCCAGCTTTGTGATGGTGTCTACGGAAAGCCTGCTCTCTGTCAGCTTCACCTCGTCTCTGGCCCGGTACGGCGGCGACACAGCGGTGGGCGCTATGACGGTGCTCAATTCCATCACGCAGCTTCTTTCAATGCCAACGGCGGGCATCTGCCAGGGAGGCCAGCCCATTATCAGCTTTAATTATGGCGCAAGGAAGCTGGATCGGGTGAAGGAGGCCTTTACCTGCCAGCTGGTCGCCTGCGTGCGGTATACCACGGCGTTCTGGCTGCTGGTGCGGCTGTTCCCCGGATTCTTCCCCAGACTTTTTACCAGCGACGCTACACTGGCGGAATACACTCAGTGGGCCCTGAGAATTTTCCTGGCCTGCGGGTTCAGCATCGGTTTCCAGAATGCCTGCCAGCAGGCCTTTGTGGCCCTGGGCCAGGCAAAGGTGAGCCTGTTCCTGGCCTGCCTGCGGAAGCTGATTCTGCTGATTCCCCTGATCTTCCTGCTGCCCCTGTTCTTTCAGAATAAGGCCTTCGCGGTATTTCTGGCGGAGCCGGTGTCCGATCTGACGGCGGCCATCGTTACCGTGACCACGTTCTTTACCTTCTTCCGGAAGCTTTTGAAGGGAAAACCAGAAAGAGAAACCCCAGACAGATGAAAGGCCCCCTGCCCCGGTTCTGATCCCGGAACCGTGTCAGGGGATTTCCTGCCCGGCATATGGGGCGGGCAAAGGGACATTCAATAAAATTTTGAAATACCTTGTATTTTACAGAAGAAACCGCTATAATAGAGCCAGATTATGCTGGAGTGATTACTATGGGAGATTATCGCAGTGATCTGGACGAGCTTGGGAGACGGATACAGAAGATTGTGGACCAGGCAGTCAGTGAGCAGGATTATCAAAAACTGAATCAGACGGTCCGGCAGGCAGTGGATCGGGCCATGGACATTGGCACAGAGACAATCCGTAAGGTGTCCAGTACGGTTTCCGGAAAGGGAAACAGCACGGAGACCTTCCAGGCGGCGAAGAAAGCCAAGGAAGCGGTGGTGGTGGAGCAGAGAAATCTGCCGGTACTGTATGGCAACGGAAATAAGCAGACCGCCTTCGGCATCCTCAGAATCATTGGGGGAAGCATCCTGTCCTTCTTCTCCTTTCTGGGAGGCGCCACGGCAGGGTTGATGGGCCTGGCAATCGGAAGCGGATTTTTCTCGGTCCCGGTGGGAATTGCCCTGGGAGGCTGCGGACTTGGGGCCTGGCTCCTTTCCGGAGGCATTCGGGAAGTGAACCGGATGGGCAGATTCAAGGCCTACCGGAGAGCCCTGGGGGAGAAGACCCACTGCACCCTGGAGCGCCTTGCCAAAAGCGTGGGAAAAAGCAGGAAGTTTGTCCGGCGGGAAGTGGAGCGTATGATCGGTCAGGGGTTATTCCTGGAGGGGCATCTGGACCGGGAGGAAACCATGCTGATCACCAGCGACGAAACTTACCGTCAGTTTGAGGAAAGCCGTCTGCTGCTGGAACAGAGGCAGAAGCAGGAGGCGGAGGAACAGTCCCGGAAGGCAGCCCTGGAGGATGTGCAGCCGTCCCAGACTCCCCAGGTGCGGCAGGTGTTGGAGCGGGGCAATGCCTTCATTGCCGAGATTCGCCACTGCAACGACGCCATCCCCGGGGAAGAAATTTCCGGGAAAATCGATCGGATGGAAACCATTGTTCGCAGAATCTTCCAGAGGGCGGAGGAGCACCCGGAGGTGGTGCCCGACCTGCAAAAGATGATGAGCTATTACCTTCCCATGACAGTCAAGCTCCTCAATGCCTATGCGGATATGGATGCCCAGCCCGTTGCCGGAGAAACCATTCTCGCCTCCAAGCGGGAGATCGAGGAGACCCTGGATACCCTGAACCTTGCCTTTGAAAAGCTGCTGGATGATATGTTCAAGGATACCGCATTGGATATCTCCAGTGATATTACGGTTCTCCAGACGTTGCTCGCCCAAGAGGGGCTGACGGAGGACGACCTGATGAAAATGAAAAAACAATCGGTAGAGGAGAATCACGATGGAAAACGGATTTGACGGAATCCCCATGGCGGAACTGACATTGGAGCCTGAGCTGGAGGAAAAGGAAGTTCTGGCGGTTAAGGAAGAAACAGCCGTGTCGCAGCCGCCGGAGAATGAGCCGGTGCTGACGGAGGCGGAGAAGAAAATCGTGTCCGACTTTGCGGCGAAGATCGATATTGAGAACACAACCCAGATTTTGCAGTACGGCGCGGGCGCCCAGAAGAAGATGGCGGATTTCTCCGACGCGGCACTGGCAAATGTACGCACCCAGGATCTGGGAGAGGTGGGAGACCTCATCGTAGAAGTGGTGGGGGAACTGAAAGGCTTTGATGCCGAAGAGAATAAGGGTATTTTCGGCTTCTTCCGGAAGCAGGCCAATAAGCTGGAAACCATGAAACTCCGCTATGATAAGGCAGAGGGGAATGTGGAGAAAATATCCGGCGCGCTCCAGCAGCATCAGGTCCGATTGCTGAAGGACTCGGCGGTGCTGGACAAAATGTATGAGCAGAACCTTGCCTACTTCAAGGAGCTGACCATGTATATTCTGGCAGGCAAGGAGAAGCTCCGGACCGTTCGGGAAGGAAAGCTGAAGGAGCTGGAGGGAATTGCCCACAGAACCGGCCTGGCAGAAGACGCTCAGCAGGCAAGAGATCTGGCGGAGAAATGCGACCGGTTTGAGAAGAAGATCCACGATCTGGAGCTGACCCGGGCCATCTCCATCCAGACGGCGCCTCAGATCCGGATGATCCAGAATAACAACAATGTGATGGTGGAGAAGATTCAGACCACTTTGGTCAACACCATCCCTCTGTGGAAGAACCAGATGGTTCTGTCCCTGGGGATCGCCCATTCCACGGAGGCGGCCCAGGCCCAGCGGCAGGTCACCGATGTGACCAACGCTCTGTTAAAGCAGAACGCGGAAAAGCTGCATATGGCTTCGGTGGAAACCGCCAAGGAGGCAGAGCGGGGCATTGTGGACATTGAGGTCCTCAAGAAGACCAACGCCGAGCTGATTCAGACCCTGGATGATGTGATGAAGATTCAGGCAGAGGGCCGGGCCAAGCGGCAGGCGGCAGAGGCCGAAATGGCAAAGATGGAGGACGATCTGAAGCAGAAGCTTCTGCAAATCCGCAACGGCGGCTGATGTAAAAATGAAATTCCCGGTATGCTTTTTGCATACCGGGAAATTTTATGCGCAAAAGAATTACGCGTCGCTGAGGACGAAGTGGCAGAAGCGGAGCATTTCGAACCAGTCATCGGTATCGAAGCAGACAAACTTGTCATCCTTCAGCACGGCACCGGGATAGAAGCTCTTGCCATAGGCTACATGGTGCTTAAAGAAGTCGATTTCCATATGGAAATGGTTGGGCATGGGAACCTGGCATTGGTCGGCCTTTTCCACAGCAACCCTGGCAGCGGCTTCGATCCGCTCCACAGCCTCGTCGGGATGGATGGAGGTGGAGCCGCCTCCCCGGCCCACATTCACGGGCACGGCGGTAATGGCGGGAATCAGCTGCTTGGCGAAGTCACACAAGGCCTGGTCACCGGTGACCAGAGCCACAGGGACGCCGTAGTAACCGGCGGTGTAGGAATTGATGAGGAATTCGCTGCACAGAGTCCCGTTCAGATAGACATGGTTGTTCCGACCGTTCATGGTGTGGCTCAGGGGATTTCCCGGGCAGCCTGCCCAGGCATGGTAGCCGGTGAAGAACACCGCGCCAAAGGATTCCTGATTCAGTCCGCTCATCATGCTTAAGGGATCGCCGGACCAGGAACGGTTGAGCCGGGTGTTCCGGGGCAGTCCCGCGGGGTCCAGATTCCGGGCGGAGTCGTGGGAGTCCTTCACAAAGACCTCTTCCGCACCGGCTGCCAGGGCCCCCTTACAGGCGGCAGCTACTTCCCGGGTCATCTGCTTCTGAATGGGGGTGTAGTCCATGGGGGTGGTACGTTCCGTCTCCGGCCAGGAGACCACACCGCAGGTGCCTTCCATATCAGCGCTTAAAAATACTTTCATATCACTCGGTCCTTCCTTTTAAAAATAAGAGCCTGCTTGGGTAATGCAGTTTTTCAAATCCTCCCGGTAGTCGGGATGAGAGGGAATCAGACTGTTGATGGCGAAACCGTTGTCCCCGCTTTTGCCGGTGCTGTGGCAGTAGCGTCCGCCTCCGATGTACATTGCCACATGACCGGGGAAGAACAGCAGGTCGCCGGGTTTCACGTCCTTTAGCTCGATTTCATGGATGGGGAAGCCCTCCCGGATGTCCGCGTCCCGGTAGATGAGAATGCCGCAGAGCAGATAGGCCATGGATACCAGGCCGGAGCAGTCGATACCCAGAGGGGATTTGCCGCCCCAGCGGTAGTGTGTCCCTGCATAGACAAGGGCGGCGTCCACCAGGGCCTGACGCAGGGTATCCTCGTCCTGGGACAGAGGGGCGGTGTAGTAAGGGGCCAGAATGGCGGCGGGCATGTAGCCCTCCTGACCATCCGCCAGAATGACCTTCTGCCAGCCCTTTTCCGGCTCGCCCACAGGAGAAATGAGACCGCCTCTGGGGACAGATTTCAGGAAGTAGCCCTGAACCTTTGGCGCGGAGAGAACGTCGCAGGTGTTCTTATGGTAGACGATTTTCTTGGGCAGCGCTTCCCACCGGGCGGCGGCAGCATCGTCAAGAATCAGATCATCTTCGGAGACAAAACCCTCATACCGGTAATGGGTGCGTACCCGGTACCAGCCGGGGACAGGCGCTTCCAGGATTTCCACCACCATACCGTACAGCGCTTCGTCCACCAGGGTGGAGGCCCGGGTGGGCTGGGCCAGAAGGGGGCAGACGGTAGAATTGACAATGGCTTTCATGGCAGAATCCCCTTTACAGTGTAATCATAAACAGCCCGGCTGAGCTTTCCAATGAGCCGCACCTGATCCGGATCTCCGTCCAGGGCGGGACCATCCCAGGTGAAGATGCCCAGGTAGTAGGGCCTTCCTTCCACCAGGACAAGCCCTGCGTCGTGGTTCAGGTGATCCAGTCCACCGGGCTTGTGGAGGACAGTGACAGGGTCAGGCAGATACCGCTGAAGACCGTCCATATGCCGGACCCGGCTGAGGAAGTCCATTGCCACAGCCCGCAGCTCCGGGGTGAGAATGGCACCGTCATAGAGAAGCTTGTACACCCGGTACTGATCCGCGGGAGAGGTATAGTTGTTTCTTCCCGCTTTAACGGCTTCAAAGTCCAGCATCTTCCGGTGGGCGCTGGTCTGTTGGAGGCCCAGGGATTCACAGTAAGCATTGATTCGGTCGAAGCCCAGCAGGGACAATACGGCGTTGGTGGCGGTGTTGTCGCTTTCTACGATCATCCAATAGAGCATTTCCCAGAGGGTTGCCCCATCCTGACGGTATTCCGGCTCGAAGACATGGGTATCGTCACAGTAGTCCTCTTTTAAAATGGGGACGAACTGCTGGAGAGAGTAGGTTCCGTCCAGCACCCCCTGGAGAGCGCAGCACAGCACCGGCAGCTTGATGGTGGAGGCGGAGACCACCCTGGTATTCTCCCGGATGGCAGCCAGAGGCTTCGCGGTATTGAGGTCCACCCAGTAGAGGGCGGACTTGGCGGGAAAGGCATCCATGGTTTCGTTCAGCCATTGGGTGATTGTCATAGCTTGGCCTCCTCTGCAATGGTGACGGTGGTACCGCCCATGGTGACGGTCCTGCCCAGAGGCAGGGCCAGGGTGGTATCGCAGTGCCCGCAGGGCAGGTCCATGATAACAGGCTTCCCGGCGGGGACAATCAGCTGACGGAAGATTTCGTTCAGACTCAGGGTTCGCTCCGGGAATTCCGGCTGACAGTCTGTCCAGGCCCCCAAGAGAATGCCGGCGCAATCCCGGAACTTCCCGGCGTTGCGAAGCTGGGTGAGCATAGAGTCAATGCGGTAGGTTTTCTCCCCGATGTCCTCCAAGAACAGGATTTTTCCCTTGCAATTCAGCTCCCAGGGAGTGCCGATGGAGGCGGCAATCAGGGAAAGGTTGCCGCCGCACAGGGTTCCGGCAGCAGTTCCCGGCACCAGCGTCTTCACGCTGTGGTCCCGGGGATAGGTCAGAACCCCGGAAAGACCACCGAACATCGCCTTTTTCAGATAAGATAAGGTATAGTCATTGGGCCTTGGTTCGGTGGAGGGCATGGTGCAGTGATAGGTTTCCAGACCACATTCCTGGTTCAGAAACGTATGCAGGGCGGTGATGTCCGAGTAGCCACCGAACCATTTGGGATGGTTGCGGATGGTTTCCACATCCAGCAGGGGCTGTAAGCGGTGGGCGCCGTAGCCGCCCCGGATACACCAGATGCCGTCGATCTTCGGGTCAGCAAAGGCACGGTTTAAATCCTCCGCCCGCTGGGCATCGGTGGCGGCAAAGTAGCCGTCCCGATTGCGGAAAAAGCAGGAGGGGTAGGGGACAGGCTCCAGGCCCAGAGCCCTGCACAGGTCCAGGGCTGGTTGAAGTTTTTGTTCGGGGACGGCGGAGGCGGGGGCGAGGAGCGCCACCCGGGCGCCGGGAAAAAGAGGCTTGGGTGTAAGCATAGGGACACCTCGTAATGTTTATTATACAGGCTTATCGTTTCAGCCTGACAAGGTACTCGGTGGTACCTTCTTCGTACTTTTTCTCACCGGTGAGGTGAAAGCCGTGGGCTTTGTAGAAGCGCAGGGTAGGTCTGTTTTTTTCAATCGCCCAGAGAAAATCAGCCTGATGCTCCTTGACGGCATAGTCTAAGAGAAAAGCGCCGATTCCCTGATTCTGAAAGAAGCAGTCAACATACAGTTCGACAATTTCCGTGCCCTCTATATGAATCAGTCCTTTTACGATGCCGTCATCCCAAACCCAGATATGGTTCAGAATTTTGGGCGCTGCGTACTTTTCTGCCACAGGGATCACTTGCAGCTCACCAAAGGAATAAGCATCATTTTGAAAAATAGGCCGGAAATTGACGCGCTTCACAAACACCAGTATTTCAGCGATTCGGGAAAGATCCTGCTTTGTAGCCTTTCGTATCATGTAGCCTCCATATTAAAGCTGCTTCTGATACTCCGCCATTTCCTCGTCACTTGCCAGAATGAAGTGACCGGGGAGAATCTCCTGCCATTTGGCGGGATTTTCCGCACTATAGTGGTGGCAGGCGGGGTCGTAGACCAGGAGCTTCTTATTCCGCTCGGCAATGGGGTCCGGCTGGGGAATGGCGGAGAGCAGGGCCCGGGTATAGGGGTGGAGGGGATGGAGGAACAGCTCCTCGCTGTCTGCCAGCTCCACAATTTTCCCCTTATGGATAACGGCAATCCGGTTGCAGATGAACCGCACCACGGATAGGTCGTGGGCAATGAACAGATAGGTCAGGTTCCGCTCCCGCTGAAGCTGGCTTAGCAGGTTCAGCACCTGGGCCCGAATGGATACATCCAGGGCAGAGATGGGCTCGTCGGCGATGATGAAGTCCGGCTCCATGACCAGGGCCCGGGCAATGCCGATGCGCTGCCGCTGACCGCCGGAGAACTCATGGGGGAACCGGCTGGCAAACTCTGGCAGAAGGCCCACAGCAGACAGGGCGTTTGCCACCTTCTCCTGCCGCTGTTCGGCGGTGAGATGCTGATGACCGCCGGAAAAAAGACCTTCACTGACAATATAGTCCACCTTGGCCCGCTCATTCAGAGAAGACATGGGGTCCTGGAAGATCATCTGAATCCGCTGGGTGACCTCCCGGTCCAGCGCCCGGGGAATTTTGCCGTTGATCTGCTTTCCGTCAAAGAGGATTCTGCCGCCGGTGGTGGGATGGATACGGATGATGGCCCGACCGATGGTGGTCTTGCCGGAGCCGGATTCGCCCACCAGGCCAAAGGTTTCGCCCTGGAAGATATGGAAGGAGACCTGATCCACGGCGGTAAAGGGATGGCGTTTGGAACCGAACTGGACGGTCAGGTCTTCAACCTCAACCAGCTTTTTCCGTTCAGACATGGAGCTTCACTCCTTTCTCCCGGAGAACCCGGATATGCTCCGGCGGCTCCACCTTGGGAGCCCGGGGATCTAGAAGCCAGGTGCGGGCCTTGTGGGTGGGGGACACCGAAAAGAAGGGAGGCCGCTCCACAAAGTCGATTTTCAATGCCTTGGGGTTCCGGGGGGCAAAAGCGTCCCCGTGAACCTCGTAGAACAGGTTGGGGGGTGTGCCCTGAATGGCGTACAAATCCTCGCCCTTCACGCCCAGCTGGGGCAGGCTGCTGAGCAGCGCCCAGGTGTAGGGATGCTTGGGATCATAGAAGACCTCTTCACAGCGTCCGATTTCCACGATATCCCCGGCATACATGACGGCAATTCGGTCCGCCACATTGGCTACTACGCCTAAGTCATGGGTGATGTAAATGGTAGTCAGGTTATACTTTTTCTGCATGGCCTTGATCAGCTCCAGAATCTGGGCCTGAATGGTCACGTCCAGAGCGGTGGTAGGCTCGTCGCAGATGAGAATCTTGGGGCGGCAGGCGATGGCAATGGCAATGACCACCCTTTGGCGCATACCGCCGGAAAACTCATGGGGGTACTGCTTGTATCGGCGCTCGGGATCGTCAATGCCCACGTCGGAGAGTACCTCCAGCACCGCCTTTTTGGCGGCGGGGCCATGGAGGCCCTGATGTAGCTCTACCGCCTCCTGAAGCTGTTTTCCGATGGTTTTCAGGGGGTTCAGAGAGGTCATGGGGTCCTGGAAGACCATGGCGATTTCCCGGCCCCGGATTTTCAGCCAGTCCTTGTCGGTTTTATACTGGGTTAGATCCTGACCGTTATAGAGAATACGTCCCCCGTCAATGAAGCCGTTGGCGTCCAGAAGGCCCATCATGCACTTGACGAAGACGGATTTTCCGGAGCCGGATTCTCCCACAATTGCCAGGCTTTCCCCCTGATATACATCCAGGCTCACCCCACGAATGGCGTGGAGCACCTGAGAGCGGAGGGTAAATTTCACATCCAGATCCTGAACGGACAGGATCACGTTTTTATTTTGTTCCATAAGCCCTCCTTATCTGACGTGGTTCTTGGGATCGGCGGCATCGGCGAAGGCGTTGCCGATGATGTAGAAGGATACGGTAATGATCACCAGCACCAGCACCGGGAAGTACAGCTGATACCGCAGAGACGCCACGGTCATCAGAGAGCGACCGGTCTGGATCAGGTTGCCCAGAGAGGGGGTATCCACCGGAAGGCCGATGCCGATGTAGGTCACAAAGACCTCATTGCCAATGGCGGAGGGAATTGCCAGAGCCATTCGCATGGTGATTACGGATACCAGATAGGGCAGCAGGTTCTTGAGAATGATCCGCCAGGTGGGAATGCCCAGACACCGGGAGGCCAGGTTATAATCCCGGTCCCGGATAATGATGATCTGGTTCCGGATGAACCGGGCCATTCCCAGCCAGCCTGTCAGAGACAGGGCAAAGATAATGGTGGACACGCCGGGCCGAAGAACATAGGAAATGAGGATCAGAAGCAGAGTCTGGGGAATGTTGTCCAGTACGTTATAAAGCTCGGTAAAGAAGAAGTCCAGCTTCCGGACATAGCCCCACAGCACACCGACCAGGATACCCACCACGGCCTCCACCAGCGCAACCGTGAAGCCGATAAACAATGAGGTCCGGGTACCGGCCCAGATCCGTGCCCACAAATCCTGACCGATGGAGTTGGTGCCCATCCAGAATTCCTCTCCGGGGGGCACGTTGTTCAGAGGCAGGCCCCACTCGTCGTTGTGAATGAGCAAAGGGTCCTTCTGACCGGGCAGGTAGGGCTGAATGAAGGTAAACAGCAGGACCACCACCATGACGATGAGGAAGAACACAGCAATCTTATTCTGGAAGAAGGCACGCAGGGTGGAGCCCCAATAGGAATAGCCGGAGTAGCCGCCCCGTTCCGCGTTTTCGGGATCGAAGTCCGCAAAGGAGAAGGCCTCTTCGTCGGACATGGGAGGCTGCTTCATGGATTCCTGGATGGAATCTGCCAAAGCGTCGGTTTTGACATTGCGTAGGGGACGAAAACCATAATTTTTCATCAGCGGGCACCCTCCTTCTTGGAAAAACTGATTCTCGGGTCAACGATGCCCATGAGAATATCGCCGAACAGCAGGCCCAGAATGGAGATCACGGCGTAGATCAGCACCAGCGCCTGGACCAAAGTGTTATCCTGACGCTTAATGGCAGTGACCAGCAGGCCGCCCATGCCGGGGACGGAGTACAGGGATTCCACATACAGGGACCCCATCAAGGTAAAGAGAATGGAGTTGGGGATGTACTGCACCAGAGGAACAAAGGCGTTCCGGAACACATGACGGCTGGAGATTTTGCCGTTGGGCACGCCCTTGGCCCGGGCCAGACGGATGTAGTCCTTGTTGGCTTCGTCCACCATGTACCGCCGCAGCCACATGGCGTAGTAGGCAATGTTGCCGATGGACAGAGAGATAATGGGCAGAATATAGCTCTTGGGGTTGCTTGCGTCAAAGAGCATGGGAAGCTCCAGAATGTCCCGTCCGATATGGGTCTGGGAACCGGCAAACTGAATCAGGATGTGATACACCGCCGAAGGCATGGCCTGGATTAGCACAATAAATACCGTGCCCAGCTTGTCCCCGATCTTCCACTTTGTCCGGGTACTTCTTGCCATCACAATGCCCAGGGGAAGACCCAGTGCCAGGGAGATGCACAGAGCCATCAGGCCCAGCTTTATGGAAATGGGAATCTTTTCCCCAATGATCTCCGTAATGGCGACATCCTTGCGATAGACATTGGATACCCCCAGATCCCCATGGAGAAGCTGACCGTAAAACCGGACAATCTGCTTGGGGAGCGGGTCCGTCAGGCCCAGGGACTGGAGCTTTACCTGAACCTGGGTAGGGGACATTTTGTCATAGTTTTCGAAATAGCCCTCCACCGGCATCATCCGCAGCAGGGAAAAGAGAATGGTAATGATGATAAGCATGGTGAAAAGGGAGTGAAGCACACGTTTTGAAATGTATTTTGCCATGATGGTCCTCCTGGGAATAAAAAATCGAAGCCAATACCGCTGACACTTCCGGAGGAAGGGACACTGGTACAGGCTCCGAAATCGACAGATGGAAGGGGTTAGCCCTCTCAGGCTCGCTGCGTGGCCCTCTCAGTCTCAGCGCTTTGCGCTGAGCCAGCTCTGCTCTGCGCTAAGCATCCGTAAGACACTATGTGTCAACGGCTTCTAAGTCCCGGAGGGAGAGCCAAGGGCGTGGCCTAAAGGGAAGGCCTTTCTCAATTCATTCTACCCACTTGGCTCCCCCTTTGGGGGAGCTGGCACGGCGTTAGCCGTGACTGAGAGGGTACACAGCCTGAGTGGGCAGGGGCTGTCTCCGGAGAGACAGCCCCGTAAGCGGAAAGGGAAACTCAATCTGCAAGCTTTGCCCGCCACTCAGCGTAGGCGGCCTGATACTCCTCCAGACTCATGGAGGTGTCGTACAGGTGCTGATCCTTATAGCGCCGGTTGGCAAGACCAAAGGAAGCGTACTGACCCTCGAACACGTTCAGATTGCACATCTGGTAGTTTCGGGCGCTGATGTGGATGGGCACCGCAAAGGCGTGATCTAAGAGGAAGGTTTCCGCCTTGGCAAAGGCCTCATACCGGGCGTCCATGTCATTGGTGATGGCCTTGGCGTCCGCGACCAGGGAGCTGTACTCGGCGTACAGAGCCTTGGTATTTTCGTCCTGGCTCTTGAAGATGAAGCTGTAGCTGGAATCGGCAGTGAAGGGGTCGGTCCAGGTTTCGGGGTCGGCGTAGTCAGCGCCCCAGTTGCACTTCATAAAGGCGTACTTACCGGTACGGCGGATGGCGCCCAGGAAGCCGGTTTCGGGGCCGGCCTCAACGATGATGTCCACAAAGTCGGTGCCCAGGACGTTCTCAATGGTCTGCTCCACAACCTGGCACTCCTGTGCCCAGTTGGCGGTGGAGGGGTTGAAGCACATGAGCATCTTCACAGGGAAGGTAGCGCCGGCGGCAGTCAGCTCTTCCATAGCGGCGGCCTTGTACTCGGCGGCCTTTGCTTCGTCAAAGTTGTCGCCATCGGTGTAGGCAGCCAGACCGCCATAGTAGGTGTAGTCCTTGGAAGCGGCGGCAAAGCCGTTGGGGGTAATGGTGTTATTCTTCATGGAGGTGGGGTCTACCCGGTCGTTGGTAGCCAGAGCGGGCATCCGGTTGAAGGCAGCCACAACGGCCTTCCGGAAGTTCTCGTTGTTTACCGCCAGCTTCCAGTTGGCAGGCTCGTACACATTGTCAAAGTTGGGATCGAAGTTGAACAGATACCAGTAGGCGTAGGAGGTATCGCTGCGGGTGGGATGGATCAGGGAAGCGGTGGCGGGGTCAGCCATCATGGCAGACAGCAGGTCGGAGGAAACATCCGCCTGATCCACGTCGCCGGACTGATACATCTGGGTGGAGATGGAAGCGGCCTCGGCGTTGTAGGTCATTTCCACAGCGTCCAGGAAGACGTTATCCTTATCCCAGTAGCTCTCATTCTTGGTCATAACCTTCTTCTGCTGGGGCTGGAAGTCGGACAGAACGAAAGCACCGCAGTACAGAAGGTTATCGTTGTCGGTGCCGAACTTGCTGCCGCACTTATTCAGGAACTCACCGTTGACAGGCATGTAGGGTCCGAAGGAGACCATGGACAGGAAGTAGGGACGGGAGGATTCCAGAGTAAACTCCAGGGTGTAGTCGTCCAGAGCCTTGACGCCGATGTCCTCCAGGGAGGCCTCGGGAACCTCCTCCAGAACCTCCTGCTCGCCGTCCTCGTTGGTGATGAGCTTCACGGCGTTGCCGTTTTCATCGGTGCCGTCCACGGCGGTGGGCAGAGCCATCTGATAGGCGGTCCAGTCGTAGTAGGCATCCGCACCGGCGATCACGCCGCTCATGGTGTAGAAGGTGGAGGAGTCGTTGTTGGCGTCGCAGACATAGTGAGCAGAGGATACCCAGTCGTTAGCGGTGACAGGGGCAACCACGTTGCCGTCCTTATCCACCCAGTTGACGCCCTGACGGATCTTGAAGGTCCAGACGGTGGCGTCCTCGTTCTGCTCCCAGCTTTCTGCCAGGGCAGGCTCCACGTTGCCGTAGGAGTCATACTCCACCAGGCAGTCCACAATGTTGGCGGCAATGCTCAGCTCGTTGGTCAGACCCGTGATCAGGTAGTTGAGGGTAGTGACCTCGCTGGAATAGAGCGTCCGGTATACCGCGTTCTCGGAGACCGGAGCAGCCGGTGCCGCGGTGCCCTGGGTGGCGGCAGGCGTGGTGGCGGCGGGAGCGTCAGAGGCGCTGCCACAGGCGGCCAGAGACAGCACCATCACAGCGGCGAGTACCAGGGACAGCAGTCGTTTGGTCATTTTCATACAAATCGTTCCTTTCATTTTCTTACTGGGGATGCGCCCGCCGAAACCGGCGGAATATTCTACAAACGGCTGAGCCGATTCATAGAAAAAAGGAAAGCGCGGCACAGGGGAAAATCCCGCCTAATGCCGTTTAGAGGGGAAAAAGGGATATACTTATTTTTATTCTACCATACTTCTTTAATAAAGTAAAGGACGATGGCGGATGGAAGCAGAGAAAAAACCAGGTATAAAAAAGAAATATTCGTGATATTTAGACAAAGGACAGATGTCTTTCTCACATGGAAAGACAGGAAAAAAATAGCCTGCCTGCCTTGCAAAAACCGTCATTTTTAACAGAACCCGTATTGAATAAAATGATATAGACGCAATATCCAAAGATAACCGGATTTTTCCATACTTTTTGTGAGAATAACGGAGAAGGCAAAACGGGAAGGGAAAAATGGATGTTGACAACAGTGTATAAACTGTATATAATCAAGATATACAGTTTGAGAAAGAAGGGGTTCTGTGCAGATATACATTGACAACAAAAGCGGCGCACCCATTTATGACCAGATCTATACCCAGCTAAAGAATCAGATCATCAGCGGGGCTTTGCGGGAAGACGAAATGCTGCCCTCCATCCGGGGCCTGGCGAAGGATTTGCGGATCAGCTTTATCACCACGAAGCGGGCCTACGACGAGCTGGAAAAGGACGGCTTTCTGTATACCATTCCCGGGAAAGGCTCCTTTGTGGCGCCCAAGAACACGGAGCTGCTGCGGGAGGAAAATTTGAAGAAGATCGAAGATCACATTGAGGCCATCGTTCAGCTGGCAGCCTCCTGCAATTTAAGCAGGGAGGACATTCTGGACATGGTGCGATTCGTCATGGAGGACTGAACATGAACGCATTGGAAATCAAAAATCTGACCAAGAAATTCCCGGGCTTTACCCTGGAAAAACTGAATTTGACCCTGCCCGCAGGCTGCATTCTGGGTCTCATCGGTGAAAACGGGGCGGGCAAATCCACCACCATCAAGCTAATTCTGGACATCATCCACAAGGACAGCGGCACCATCACCCTTCTGGGACGGAACCAGGAAGATCACCTGGAGGGAACCAAGGAAGACATTGGCGTGGTGATGGATGAAATGGGGATTCCCGCCTGCCTGAACCCCAAAGAGGTGGGCAAGGTCATGGCTGGAATCTTCCGGAATTGGGACGACGGCGCCTACAAGGGTCTTCTCAAAGACCTGGACATCCCGGAAGACAAGAAATTCAAGGACTTCTCCCGGGGCATGAAAATGAAGCTGGGATTTGCCATTGCCCTGTCCCACCACGCAAAGCTTCTGCTGCTGGACGAGGCCACCTCCGGCTTAGACCCGGTGGTGCGGGATCATGTGGTGGGGCTATTGGAGGACTTTACCCGGGACGAAAGCCACGCGGTGCTGATTTCCTCCCACATTGTCAGCGACCTGGAAAAGCTGTGCGATTACATCGCGTTCCTTCACAAGGGGAAGCTGATGCTGATGGAGGAAAAGGACGTGCTGCTGGAGCAGTATGGAATTGTCCGCTGCGATGGGGCGCGGCTGGAAATGCTGGACGAGGACGCCATCCTCCACCGGAAGGACGGGCCCTACGGCTGCGAAGCTCTGGTGCGCCGGGATGCGGTTCCCGGGGATTTACAGGTCAGCCCGGTGAGTATTGAGGAGCTGTTTGTGTACATGGTAAAGGAGGCAAAGTGAGATGAAAGGGCTGTTAATCAAGGACCTTTATCAGACGTGGAGATATTACAAAGTCTCCTATCTGGTAGTGATTGTCATGGAGGCTGCGTCTATTTGGGCGGGCGAGAATCTATTTCTGGTCATCTACCCCTTCTTTATGATCGGCATGATCCCGTTTAACCTGCTGAGTATGGATGAAGGCAGCAAGTGGGAGGCCTTTTGCGGAAGCCTGCCCTGCACCAGAAAGCAGATCGTAACTGAAAAATATCTGTTGGGAATGGCAACGGTCCTGCCTGCTCTGGCGCTGGCAATTTTTTCCCAGAGCCTGAGAATGTGTATCAATGGCGGCAGCATTCGCTGGGATGAGCTGGGAGACATCACTGCGGTATGTCTTGTGGTTATGCTACTGTTTCCGTCCATTTCTCTGCCCCTCTCCTTCAGGTTCGGGACAACCAAGGGCAGAATGGTGCAATTGATTTTGATCGGCGCATTCTGTGGCGGCATTACAATCTTCGCACTGGCGGCAGGGGATGAACGGATGCTGCCCCCAGTGGCGGGAACGGCGGCAATCCTGCTGGCTATGGTGCTGGTGTACCTGCTGTCCTGGTATCTGTCCGTCCGGTTCTACGAGAAGCGGGATTTGGGGTAAACGAAATAAAATCCGAGGCGGTTTCCCACGGGAGACCGCCTCGTTCCTGTTTATTTTCACCCTGTCTGTGGTAGACTAAGCCTTATGTAGCAGGTGAGCCGTTCCCGTTTTTACTACCGTTCCCGTCTCTCCTGCTTTTCGCATCAAACCGCCGCGCCCGCGTTGATACACTTGACAAGGCTATCAGGAGAAGACGAATCGTCGTCACGTTCGGAATTCTCTTGCTTCCTGTCCAAAGGTAGTATAACCGGAAGATGGCGAAGAATTCGGAGGAACTGTATGGAAAAATTTGTAACGCTGCTGATCCCGGCCCTGCTGGCGGTGCTGATGGTCCGGGTGCTGTTTCTGCCCATTCGGCTGATTTTCAAAATCGGTATCCATTCCGCCTGCGGCTTTATCTGCCTGTGGCTGCTGAACACCGCGGCGGGATTTACGGGAATCTATTTCCCCATCAATGCGGTTACGGTACTGACGGCGGGATTTCTGGGCCTGCCCGGGATTGGGATTATGGCATTGCTGGCGGTATTCTAGCAAAAACCGGACGGAAGCAAATCCGTCCGGTTTTTATGTTGTCAGGTATGCTCCTCTCCATTGGGAGCGATCATATGGACGTTCAAATGGGGATAGGTCATTTCAATGCCCTGCTCCGCGAAAATGGTACTGATCCGCTGATTGATGGCGAAGTACACATCCCAGTAGTCTTCGGACCTTACCCAGACCCGGAGGCTGTAGGAAATGGCGCTGTCCCCATAGCCGGTTACCACCGCCATAGGGGCAGGCTCCAGAAGGACGCTGTCCAGGGTGCCCGCCTGGACCAGGGCATCGATGACCTGCTGGGTGGGGCAGTCATAGGAGGCGCTTATTGCGATATCCACCCGCCGGGTTTCGGCGGCAGAGAAGTTCACGATCTGGGCGGCGGTGACGGCGCTGTTGGGGATGGAGATGAGCTTGTTGTCCGGGGTGGAGAGCATGGTGTAGGTCATGTTGATCTCCCTGACGGTGCCGGACTGCCCGGCGATTTCCACGAAGTCCCCGGAATGGAAGGGGTGGGTGTAGAGAATGGTAAAGCCCCCGATCACATTGGACACCATGTTTTGCAGGGCCAGGGAAAGAGCCAGGGTCATCACACTTGCCAGAGCTACAATGCCCGTGACGTCAATGCCCAGAGCAGAGGCGACACTGAGTCCCAGAATCAGGTAGAGGGCGACCTTGCACAGAGAGGTGATCAGACTGTGGGCGGCCTTTTCCAGACGGGATTTTTCCAGGGCGTTTTTTAAAAGTCTGACGACGATTCGAATGACAAAAATGCCCGCTGCCAGCAAAATTATCGCAAAGCAAATGCTGTGAAAGGTAGGCCCTTTTAAGAAATTTATGAATGCATCCAGCATGAAATAACGCTCCTTTTTCTCGGAAATGCTTTCCATCATTATACCGCAGGACCGGGGAAAAGGCAAGGCAGAGAAAAAGTTAATCCTAATTTAATAAACTACCCTCTTTTTTCTTAAGAGAAAGAATGCTATAATACAGCCGTAAGATAGAGAAAGAGGGTATGCAAAGTGTATAATGTTCTGATTTGTGACGATCAGCCGGATATCGTCAACGCCTTGAAGATCTACCTGACTCCGGAGGGCTACAAGCTTTTTGAAGCCTATAACGGTCAGCAGGCGCTGGACATTGTGAAAAATAATGAGATCCATTTGATCTTAATGGATGTGATGATGCCGGGTATGGACGGCATTACCGCCACGGCAAAAATCCGGGAGCTTTCGAATGTTCCCATCATTCTCCTCACCGCCAAGTCGGAGACCGAGGACAAGGTCCTGGGCCTGAACGTGGGAGCGGATGACTATATCACCAAGCCCTTTGTGCCGGTGGAGGCCCTGGCCCGGGTCCGGTCCCAGCTTCGCCGGTATGCCACCCTGGGTTCCTGCCCGGAGCCGAACAGCGGCACCATCACCATCGGCGGGATTGTGCTGGACGACCGGACGAAAACCGTCACCGTGGAGGGGGAGAGCGTGGCCCTGACCCCCACGGAATACGCCATTTTGCATCTGCTGATGACGAACCCGGGAAAGGTTTTCTCCACAAAGCTTCTCTATGAATCCGTGTGGCAGGAGGCAGCCCTGGGCAGCGAGGGAGCCGTAGCGGTGCATATCCGTCACCTGCGGGAAAAAATCGAAATCAATCCCTCGGAGCCCCGGTATCTGAAGGTGGTTTGGGGCCAGGGATATAAATTGGAGGGGAAGGGCTGATGAAATACCATATCGCGGTGAAGTTTCTTGCCATTTTCCTGTGCGCGGCCTGCCTGCTGGGTGCGGTGGGCAGCGGGGCGGGAATGGTGATCCTGTCAGAGCTGAATCTGTATAACAATACGGTGGAGGAGGTTCTGGAAAAGGAGATCCGGGACAGCGGTCAGCGCTTTGCCCGGTCGGCGGCCTTATATTATGCCAGCGAGGAGCTGGGGGGCTGCCCGGAAGAGCTGGTATCGGAGCATTACGATAACCAGTGGTACAATTCCTACTATGCCCCCGGGGATTACGGCTATCTTATCCGGGACGCGGAAGGCAATGTGGTAGCCGGAAGCAACGCGGACCTGGCGGAAACGGGAAAGTGCTATTCCTTCCCGGTGACAGGGCAGTACATGCACCTGGTGTCTGCGACTCCCGTAAGCCAGGAGGCGGACGATACCCGGGAAGACCAGGAGACGCAGTGGGAGTATGGGGTGTATGATGCCCTGCCTGCCAGCGGCGAGGTAGAGGTTTACGACATTACCGTGGAAGGCTGCAATGAGGTGGACGGAGAAGATGCCTCCAGCAGCGGATACGGAAGTGCGTCGCCCATTGGCGTCCTGTACCACCAGGACAATACGGTGGTTTTCCAGTGCCTGGACGACCTGCCAACCGTGGGGGAGCTTTTCTATCTGAAGTATGTCCGGCACGTTGCCTTCCGGAACAGCGCCGGCAATGTGATTTATGAGGCCTCCGACCCGATGGAGATCGGCGGGGATTTCCGGTATGGGGATGGGCTTTATGTGTTTAAGCCCAGAGCCCAGGCCAGCCAGGGCCAGCTTACCAGCGTATACCGGGCGGATTTTTACAGCCTGGAGGACCCGAACAAAATTGTGTTTCAGGTTTATGGGAACGAAGCCATTGGCGAAATGTACGAGGATCAAAACGGCGAGCCTGTGTTCAATGTCCATTCCATTCTGGACGGACAGGTCAGCACATCCGGGTCCATCGCCAGCGGCTGGGTGTCCGGGGTCTGCCTGTTTGATCAGGAGGGAGAGCTGATCCGGGAAAGCCGGAATCCGGGCCTGGTTACCCTGACCGAGGACGGCCTGATCTACTACCATACTGCTGCCGGAGACGTGACTGTGCCTACGCCATCCGCGGAGGCTGCTGCGGCGGAGACTCCGCCTGCGGAAGACCAGGCGCCGGAGGCGGAACCGGAAGGAGAACCGGAGGAGCCTGTCCAGGACCAACCGGATGGGGAAGCGCCGGAGCAGCAGCCGGAGGAGAACCCGGAGGATAATCCGGAGGAGGGCGCTTCTGAGGAGCCTCAGGCGGACTGGGAGGAGCCGGAGGCGGATGCCGAGGCTCTGAGCGAGGACGGTCAGGAGGCCCCGGAGGAAGGGGAGCAGGCGGAGCCGGAAGAGATAGAGGCAACGGAGGTTACCGAAGCCCCCATTCCCTTGGAAACGGCGGCTTCGGAGACGGTGCCTCCCACCCTTCCCGAGGAGACGGAGCCTGCTTTCCACTATGAAATGGTGGCGGTGACGGAGCCGGTTACCATCAACGGAAAGCCGTTGACGGACTATGAAATCAACAGCGCAACCTACTATGACCAGAGCGCAATGGAGCCGATGCGGGCACAGTATGTCTATATGCCCATGCCGGATTATACCGTTGAGCTGTATGTGACGGAGGGCACCCTGATTTATGAGGCTGCCTATACCCTCCTGGGAATTCTGCGGAACTTCCGCAGTGACCTGTTCCTGCTCCTGGGTGGAAGCCTGCTGCTGTTCGCGGTATGCGTGGTGTACCTGTGCTGTGCCGCAGGCCATAAGCCGAAGCAGGAGGAGATAAAAGCCGGCGGCCTGTGCCGGATGCCTCTGGATCTGAATTTGGCGCTCAGCGCGGCGGCGGTTACCGGATTGGTCTTCTGCGCCATTTATGGCGCCCAGCATCTTCTGATGGCAAGCATCGAGACGGGGGCACTGACCGTTGCGGGCACAGGGTATCTCACCAGCCTGTGTGTGGTGCAGCTGCTTTACTGCGCGGTGTCCCAGTTCAAGACCCCCGGACACTACTGGTGGCGAAACAGCCTTTGCGGTCGGATTCTGCTGGGGTGCTGGAAGAGCCTTAAATGGATGGTGGCCTTCCTGCCGGAGAAGCTGGTCCGGATCGGGAAATTCCTGTGGAATCTGCTGCTTCGGATTTTGCGGTTCCTGTGGCGGGATGTGCTTGTGAAAGCCGCAAGCGGCATTGGGGGACTGATCCGGAAGTTTATGGGCCTGCTGCCCCTGATCTGGCAGTGGCTGCTGGCAGGCCTGGTGATTGTACTCCTGTGCGGGATTACGGCAAACACCGCAGGCATCCTCTTTGCCATTCCCATCTGTCTGGCATTGGTGCTGTATGGGGCCTACTGCTTCGGCGTTCTGATGAAGAGCGCCAAGCGGATGGGCAAGGGAGATCTGAACACCAAGGTGGAGGACAAGTATATGGTAGGCTGCTTCGAGGAATTTGCCGGAGACCTAAACGACCTGGCAGGTGTGGCAGTGGTAGCTGCCCAGAAGCAGCTCAAATCCGAGCGGATGAAGACGGAACTGATTACCAACGTATCCCATGATATTAAGACGCCTCTGACCTCCATTATCAATTACGTTGATCTTCTGCAAAAGCCCCATACGGAGGAGGAAGAAGCTATGTATCTGGATGTTCTGGCCCGGCAGTCTCAAAGACTTAAAAAGCTGATCGAGGACCTGATGGATATGAGTAAGGCCAGCACCGGCAACATGAATGTGGACATCACCACGTTGGATGCGGTGGAAGCCATCAATCAGGCATTGGGCGAATTTGCGGATAAGCTGGAGAGCGCGGAGTTGATTCCCGTATTCCGGCACAGCAAGGATACGGTGCCCATGCGGGGCGACGGCAAGCTGGTCTGGCGGGTGCTGAGTAACCTTTTGGGCAACGCGGTCAAATACGCCATGCCCGGAACCCGGCTGTACCTTGACCTGGTGGAGATGGAGGGGAACGTGATTATCTCCATGAAGAACATCTCCCGGGAGGAACTGAACGTGGATTCGGAGGAGCTGATGGAGCGCTTTGTCCGGGGAGACGACTCCCGGAATACCGAGGGCAGCGGCCTGGGGCTGAACATTGCGAAGAGCCTGATGGAGCTGCAAAAGGGCCAGCTGCAATTGCTGGTGGACGGCGATCTGTTTAAGGTCACATTGATTTTCCCCGGGGCATAACGGGTAAAAAACAAAGGAAACGGCTGCAGCCTGTTGAGGTTGCAGCCGTTTTGTGGTATCATAGCAGTATCCAAACCTATGATATGCGGAGGGATGGAAGGTAGGATTTTGGTGTATACTTTCCAAAGATCCAATCGAGAAAACGTATTTTGCAGAGGAATCTGCTTGGCTGCCGGGAAAGGAGAAAATAATATGTGTACTGCGCTGAGCTTGCGAAAAAAGGAACATTACTTCGGACGGAACCTGGACCTGGAGGGGTCCTATGGAGAAAAGGCCTGTATTCTTCCCAGAAACACGCCCCTGACCTTCCGCCGGGCCCGGGAGATAGAGCGCCACTATGCCATGGTCGGCATGGCGGTGGTGCTGGAGGGGACGCCCCTTTACTATGATGCCGCCAATGAAAAGGGCCTTTGCATGGCGGGGCTGAATTTCCCCGGAAACGCCTGCTACCATGAGGAGGCGCGGGGGAAGGATAACATTACCCCCTTTGAGTTTATCCCCTGGATTCTGGGCCAGTGCGCTACGGTGGCGGAGGCCCGGGAGAAGCTGAACCGGCTGAATCTTGTGAACATCCCCTTCAGCGACCAGGTCCCCCTGGCAACCCTTCACTGGATCATCAGTGACCGGGAGGAATCACTGGTGGTGGAGTCCATGGCGGATGGCCTCCATGTGTACGATGACCCGGTGGGGGTACTGACCAACAATCCTCCCTTTCCTTATCATCTGTTCAACCTGAACAATTACCGGGCCCTTAGCGCCGTGACACCGGAAAACCACCTTCTGAAGGGGCTGGAGCCGGAGGTTTACTGCCAGGGCCTGGGGGGATTGGGACTTCCGGGGGACCTGTCCTCCATGTCCCGGTTCGTCCGGGCGGTATTCCACGCCCGGATGGCGGTGTGCGAGGAGAAGGAGAGCAGCGCGGTCAGCCAGTTTTTCCACATTCTGGGGGCTGTGGAGATGCCCCGGGGCAGCTGCCGCCCGGACAGCGGCGGGGTGGATCTGACGGTATATACCTGCTGCATCTGCGCGGACACAGGACGCTACTATTATACCACCTATGATAACCGGCAAATCTGCTGTGTGGATCTGAACAGGGCGGATCTGGAAGGGGATACCCTTTCCACCTTTGAACTGATGAGAAGCCAAAACGTATCTTACCAGAATTAAGAGAGGACAGCTATGCATCCGGAAATCAAATTGCGTGCCTACCGGAGTACGGACTGTGCCGATATGGCAAGGCTTTTCTATGACACCGTTCATACGGTCAATGCCAGGGACTACACGGGGGAGCAGCTGGACGCCTGGGCAACCGGAAGGGTGGATTTGCAAGCCTGGGACGCTTCCTTTTTAAGCCACACCACACTCATTGCGGAGCGGGCGGGGGCCCTGGTTGGCTTTGGGGATCTGGCGGAGGAGGGCTATCTGGACCGGCTCTATGTGCACAAGGACTACCAGGGCCAGGGCATTGCTACAGCCATTTGCGACGCTCTGGAAAGCAGCTGTAGCGGAAGTATCACGACCCACGCTTCCATCACCGCCCGGCCCTTTTTTGAGGGACGGGGATATACGGTACGGAAGGCGCAGCAGGTAGAGCGGCAGGGAATCCGGCTGACCAATTTCGTGATGGAAAAGCGCCGGGCAGGGGATTTGTAAATAATCTGTGTTTTGCTTGCAATCCGGGGAAAACCGTGGTAGACTAAAAAAGCATGTTTGAAAACCTGAGAAAAGAGGATAACCATGGAAAAATGTAAATTTTGCCAGGGGGAGCTGGAGGAAAACAGCACCGTCTGTCCCTCCTGCGGCAAGGATAACGCCCCGGAGGAAGCACCGGAAGCCCCTGTAACGGAGGAAGCCCTTCCGGAAGAAGCGATAAGCGCGGAACCCAAGGAGGAAGCCACGGCTGGTGAACCGGTGGAAGAAGCTGTGGAAGCGTCTCCCGCAGGAGCGGAAGAGGCCAGGGAAGAGCCTGCGGCTCCGGCGGAGGAGCCTGTGATTGGGGAGCCCGGCATCCAGGCCACGCCCGGGAAAATCGCTATGGCGGTGGCGGCGGTTGTGGTGCTGCTGGCAATCCTGATTGCCCTGGTGGTTTACGGCGGGAAGAACCATCAAAAGCCTGAGGAAACGGCCCCGGCTACGGAGTCCGTAGCAGCCGCCACGGAGGCACCCGAAACCACCCCCGCAACGGTTCCCGCCGACGGCAACCCCGATGATGTGACCTGTAAGGGCACCTACACGGTTACCGATGAACAGGCCCTTGCCGGACGGGATACGGTGGTGGCCCAGGTGGGAGACAAGGAGCTGACCAACGGCGTTCTCCAGGTCTATTACTGGCGGGCGGTGCAGAGCTTCCTGAGCAATTACGGTGCCTATGCCGCCTATTTCGGCATGGACTATACAAAGCCCCTGGATACCCAGCTTTCGATAGAAGGCGATATGACTTGGCAGCAGTATTTCCTGATGGTGGGCCTGAACAACTGGCACCAGATTCAGGCCATGGGCCTGGAGGCGGAAAATGCCAAGGCGGGAATCAGCCAGGAGGATCAGGCCTATCTGGACGGTATGGATCAGTCTCTGGAAGCTACTGCCAGTCAGTACGGCTTGACGGTAGAGGAGCTGATGCACAGCAACTTTGGCCCCGGCGCAAACCTGGAGGATTTCCGGCGCTATCGGACGGACTACTGCCTGGGAGTGCCCTACTATAACACCCAGTGTGATCAGCTGGTTCCCACGGACAAGGACCTGGAGGACTACTTTGCGGCTCACGAGGAAGATTATGCCGCCAATGAGATCACAAAGGACGGCGTTCTGGTGGATGTACGGCATATCCTGATCATGCCCGAGGGCGGCACCACCGGCGAAGACGGCGCGACCACCTATTCCGAGGCGGAATGGAAGGCCTGCCAGGAGAAGGCGGAGGAAATTCTCTCCCAGTGGGAATCCGGCGATCAGACCGAGGACAGCTTCGCCCAGTTGGCAAATGAGCATTCCTCCGACGGCGGCTCCAATACCAACGGCGGCCTGTATGAAAACGTCTATGTGGGCCAGATGGTCCAGGAGTTCAACGACTGGTGCTTTGATGAAAGCCGGAAGCCCGGAGACACCGGCCTGGTGAAGACCCAGTTTGGCTATCATGTGATGTACTTCTCCGCCGACCGTCCTCAATGGCGGCATTACGCCCAGCAGGACTGGATGACGGAGCAGACCACAGCGTTGCTGGAGAACATGGTGAAGGCCCATCCCATTCAGGTTTCCTATGAGCAGATTCAGCTGGGTCTTGCGCCTCTTAACTAAGGAAGCTCTGATTAAATCGGCAAGAGCTGACAGCAGAAGATTTTGGCTTAGACGAAAGTTTGGAAGGTGGAGGAATACTGGATGTATTTTCCACTTTTCAAACTGCACGGCTGGGGCAAAAGATTCGCTGCTCAGCCGCAGACGATTTATTCAGAGGTTCCCTAACTAAAGAAAAACATCAGCCGCTCCGGCATTTGCCGGGGCGGCTGACGTGCTTATTTCAGGGGCAGCGTATGAAAAATCTCCGCGGTGATGGCCCGGAACTCTCCCACGTCTGTGGTTTTTCGCAGCCGCTTCCACAGCTTTTCCGAGCCTGAAAAGCGGGTGTAAAGATAGCTCCAATTCTCTTTCAGACGGAACATGGCGTTGCGGCTGCTGCCGAAGGCCTCGATATAGCTTTCCAGCAGGGCGTTCATAAAGGCTTCCAGCGTGTTCAGGTCGGTGCCGCCGGAGAGCATCCCGGGGTCCCGAAGGAGTCCCCGACCGATCATAACGGAATCAACGCCGGGATATGTCTTCCCAATAGCCTCTGCCTGGGAAAGGGTGAGAATATCCCCATTATAGCACAGGGGATTCCGGCTCTCCCGGGCGGCAAAGGCAAACATACCGGTGTGGATATCCCCTGCGTAAAACTGCTTGCGGACTCTTGGATGCAGAATCAGCTCCCGGATGGGGTAGCGGTTGAAAATCTCCAGCAGCCGGGGGAATTCCTCCGGGTCGTTCAGCCCCAGCCGGGTCTTTACGGAAATGGGAAGAGGCGCGTCCCGGAAGATGGCGTCCAAAAACCGATCCAGGCTCTCGGGGTCTCCCAGCATTCCGCTGCCCTTTCCCTTGGACACCACCGTGCCGGAGGGGCAGCCCAGGTTTAAATTGACCTCCTCATAGCCCCGGTCCCGGCAGACCCTTGCCATCCAGAGAAAGTCCTCCGCAGACTTGGTAAGCAGCTGGGGCACCACGGAAAACCCGGTCCGGTCTGCCAGGGGCAGCTCCCGTTCCTCTCTGGGAGTCAGGCAGCGGTGGATGGTGGGGGAGAAGAAGGGGGTATAATAACGCTCCACACCGGGGAAATACTGATGGTGCAGACGGCGGAAAACGCTGTCCGTCAGCCCCTCCATGGGGGCAAAATAATATCGCATAGCCTTCTCTTCTTTTTATGACAAGGGCTGTCTCAGAATTCTGTGAGACAGCCCTGTTTTGCTTAAATTTCGGAAATGACCGGCAGGATCATGGGATTGCGCTTGGTGGTCTTATACAGGTAGCCGCTCAAATCATTCTTAATGGCGGATTTGATGGAAGACCAGTCCCGCACATGCTTGCGCTGACAGCGCTCGATGGCCTCCATGGCGATCCCCTGGAGGGACTCAATCAGCTCCTCGGACTCCTTCACATAAATGAAGCCTCTGGTGATGATGTCCGGGCCGGTGATGACGCTGCCGTCCTCGGCGTTCAGGTTCACACAGACCACAATCATGCCGTCCTCAGCCAGATGCTTCCGGTCCCGCAGCACCACGCTGCCCACATCGCCTACGCCGCTGCCGTCTACGAAGACCTGCCCGGCGGGAACGGTCTCTTTCAGCTTGCAGGTTTTTCCGGACAGCTCAAACACGGAGCCGATCTGCCCGATGAAAATGTTTTTGGGGTTCATGCCCATGGCCTGGGCCAGCTTGCTGTGGACCTGAAGATGACGCTGCTCTCCGTGGATGGGCAGGAAGAATTTGGGCTTTACCAGGCCGTGAATGATTTTCAGCTCCTCCTGACAGGCGTGTCCGGAAACGTGGAGACCCTCGCTCTTTTCGTGGACCACATCCGCGCCCTTCCGGTACAGCTCATTGATAATCCGGGAAATGGCCTTCTCGTTGCCAGGAATGGCGGAGGCGGAGATGATGATTCGGTCGTCGGCGGTGATGTCCACCTGCTTGTGGGTGTTGAAGGCCATGCGGTACAGGGCAGACATATTTTCCCCCTGGGAACCGGTGGATACAATGACCACCTTGTTCTTGGGAAGGCTCTTGATGGCGGCGATATCCACAATGGTGCCGGGCTTGACCTTCAGATAGCCCAGCTCTTGGCTGACCTTCAGAACATTTTCCATGCTCCGTCCGGTAACGGCAACCTTCCGCCCGTAGCGCTGGGCCGTGGCGAGAATGGACTGAATCCGGTACATGTTGGAGGCGAAGGTGGTAATGATGATCCGCTTGTCGCAGTTTTTAAACTGCCGGTCCAGGCTCTCCGCCACCAGATTTTCGCTGGGAGTATAGCCTACCCGCTCCACGTTGGTGGAGTCCGCCAGCATGGCAAGAACGCCCTGGTTGCCCAGCTCGCCCAGACGGGCCAGATCCATCATGCCGTCTTTGGCGGTGGGATCGATTTTAAAGTCGCCGGTGAAGACAACCGTACCGACAGGGGTCTTGACGGCAAAGGCCACGGCGTCGGCAATGGAGTGGTTGACGTGGATGAATTCCACGGTGAAGCACCCTGCCTTTACCACATCACCGGGCTTGTGGGTGATGAGCTTGACCTTATCAGCCAGCCGATGCTCCTCCAGCTTGAGCCGAATCAGACCGTTGGTCATGGCGGTGCCGTGAATGGGGCAGCTGACCTGCTGCATGGCATAGGGGATGGAGCCAATGTGGTCCTCGTGTCCGTGGGTAATAAACATACCCCGAAGCTTCTTCTGATTGGCGACCAGGTAGGAAAAGTCGGGGATCACCAGATCGACGCCGTACATATCCTCCTCGGGAAAGCCGACGCCGCAGTCAATGACAATCATGTCCTTACCGTATTCCAAAACGGTGCAGTTCTTGCCGATTTCATCCAAACCGCCAAGAGGGATAATTCTTAATTTTTCTGCCAAAAGTATACTCCTTTCAAGATGTTACACAGGAGGCATTTCCGAAATTCTGTGGAATGCCATTTTTTTACGCAACAAACCAGCAGCCACCTTGTCCGAAAAATCAGCCCTGTATCGCCGTTTCCGGAAAATGTGCCTGCGTTTCTTTCTCTAAAGGCAGCACCCAGTGTGGGGTGGTGCCCCAAATATATGGTGGGAAGCCCACGTTTTTATGCCTGGGGAAAGCCCACCCCAGCGCCGTCTGCGGTATTATAGCACAAAACAGAGGAAAAGTATACTGTTTTTTTGTAGGGCGGCGGAAAACCGTCAAAACGCTGGGTTCCGGCAGGGCTTTTCCCCCGGAGAGAGGCATTTTTCCGGAGAATCCCCAAAAACAGGAAATGGATTTTTGCGGAAATGTCAGGAAAAGCAGTTGCAGGATTGGGATGGATTTGCTATAATAGCGGGTATAGTATGGATTCGTGCGTCAAAAATGATGATAGAGGGGACGGAAACGGATGAAAAGAAGACTCGGCAGGCTTCTCCAGCCTGGAATGGGACTTTACTTTTTTGTCATGGCGGCCTTTTGCGCCGCGGCGCTTTTAGAGGAGCACTACTGGCTGGCGGCGGCGGAAACCTCTATGACCCTGCTCATGTTTATGCTGTACATCGTCAACCGTCATTACCGGGACCGGCAAATCCAGCAGTTTTTGCGCTCGGCAGAGGGAACGCTGGAGGCCACCGCCCAGGGAGAAAGCCCGCTTCCGGCTGTGCTGATCCGGCTGGGGGACAACGGTGTGATCTGGGCCAACCACCGGTTCAGCGAGGTTACCGGCTACGCCGACTCCATGATGGAGCAGAGTCTTCAGGAAATCTTCCCGGACATTCAGACGGACTGGCTGGCCTCCGGAAAGACGGAGTGCCCCATGGATGTTGCCCTGAACGGACGGCGCTACCGGGTTTACGGCACCATCATCCGGGCGGAGGATCATAAGGGCACCATGCTGGGGGCCCTGTATTTCAGCGACCTGACGGAGCTTTACCAGGTGCGGGACGAATACATCCGCTCCCGGCCTGTGGTTTCCGTAATCCTGATCGATAACTATGAGGAAATGGTGAAGAATCTGTCGGAAAACGCCATATCCTCCCTGAACGCCAAGCTGGGCGACGCCATCACCGAATGGACCGACGGCTTTGGGGGACTGCTCCGGAAGCTGGAGCGGAACCGCTACCTGTTCATCTTCGAAAAGCGGGATTTGCAGCGGGCGAAGGAGGACAAGTTCTCCCTGCTGGAAAGCATTCACGAGATCACTGCCCCCTCGGGACTTCCGGCCTCCATTTCCATCGGCCTGGGTGTCGATGGGGAGACCTTCGAGGAGAGCTTCAATTTTGCCTCCCTGGGCATTGAAATGGCTTTGAGCCGTGGCGGCGACCAGGCGGTGATTAAGGACCGGTTTAACTTTGCCTTCTACGGAGGCCGGGGCACGGAGGCCAGCTACAGCAGCAAGGTCCGTTCCCGGATTACCGCCAACTCTCTGATGGAGCTGATCGGTCAGAGCAGCCATGTGTATGTGATGGGTCACAAGAACGCGGATATGGACGCCGTGGGCGCGGCAATGGGCATCTGCTGCCTGTGCCGGAAGAAGGGGAAAAAGGCCAATATCGTCATCGATCTGGAGAACAATGCCGCGGAACGGCTGATTGGGGAAATCGTGGCAGAGCCGGAGTACCGGGATGTCTTTGTCAGCGGACAGGACGCACTACTCATGGCGGACAACCGCAGCATTCTGGTGGTGGTGGACACCAACCGTCCGGATCAGGTGGAATGCAAGCCCCTTCTGGAGGCTATCTCCAAGGTGTGTGTGGTGGATCATCACCGCCGGGCGGCGGATTATATCAATCCCGCGGTGGTTACGCTCCATGAAACCTATGCTTCCTCCGCCGCGGAGCTGGTGACGGAAATGCTGCTGTACAGCGTGGAAAAGCAGGATGTGATGCCCATTGAGGCCAAGTCCCTTCTGGCGGGTATCTGCCTGGACACCAAGTTCTTTAACGTCCGGACCGGTGACCGGACCTTCGAGGCGGCTGCCGCCCTCCAACGGCTGGGGGCGGACACCACGGAGGTCAAGAAGCTGCTGCAAAACGACTTCCAGGAGACCATGGCAAAGTACCAGATCATCAAATCCTCCCGGCTGTACCGGGGAGAGATTGCCATTGCCGCGCTGAATACGCCTACTACCCGGATTCTGGCGGCCCAGGCGGCAGACGAGCTGCTGAATATCTCCGGCATCACCGCCTCCTTCGTCATGTATCCCGACGGGGATCAGGTGATTATTTCTGCCAGAAGCATCGGCTCTGCCAATGTGCAGGTGATTCTGGAGAGCCTGGGCGGCGGCGGAAACGCGGCTACGGCAGGCGCGCAGATGAAAAACACGAATGTCAAGGACGCGCTGGACGCCTTGCTTGCGTCCATTGAAAAATTCTACGAAGAATAAGCGCCCTCTCAGTCACGGCGCTAAAGCGCCGTGACTGCTCCCCATTTGGGGAAGCCAAGGGCCACCCCGTGTTTTTATGGCTCTGAAAACTTCAGAAAACCCACTTGGCTCTCCCTTTGGGAGAGCTGGCAAAAATCTTTGATTTTTGACTGAGAGGGCACTACACGCTTAAGTTTTCCCAGCGTAACCAACAAGCAACAGATTCAATCCAAATTCCGGGCGTTCCCGGTGAAGAAAAGGAGTGCAACATATGAAAGTAATTTTATTGCAGGATGTGAAGGGAAAGGGCAAGAAGGGCCAGATGCTGGAGGTTTCCGACGGCTACGCCCGCAACTTTATGCTGCCCCGGAAAATCGCCATCGAGGCCACGCCTGATGCGGTCAACACCATGCGTATGAACGATAAGGCCACCCAGGAGCGGATCGCCCGGGAAAAGGCCGAGGCAATGGCAACCGCCAAGCAGCTTCGGGAGATGACCGTTACCGTCACCTGCAAGGGCGGCGGCGCGGGACGTCTGTTCGGCTCTGTGACCAACCAGGAAATCGCGGACGCGCTGGCAAAGCAGGGCGTGAAGCTGGACAAGCGGAAGATCGTCCTGGGAGAGTCCATCAAGAATGTGGGCACCTATACCGTTACCTGCAAGCTGGGCTATGAGATTTCCGCCCCGCTGACAGTGAAGATTGAAGAAGCCTGATTTTCATTTGAAAGGCTGAGACATACAGAAAGGAGAGAGGCCCATGGCCCTGGACGAGCAGCTTTTATCCCGGCAGCAGCCCCAGTCTCTGGAAGCGGAGCAGGCCGTTCTTGGCTCTATCCTCATTGACAGCCGGTGCATTACCGATGTGGTGGGCGTGATCACCCCGGAGGACTTCTATCTGGCCCAAAACCGGGAGATTTACGAAGCCATCTATACCATGTTCAATTTCTCCCAGACCATTGACCCGGTGACGGTGCTGGACAAGCTGAAGGAGCTGGGATATTACCACGACAACTCCCGGGACTACATTCTCCAGCTGATGGAGATTACCCCCACCGCCGCCAACGCGGTGCGTTACGCGAACATCGTCCGGGACAAGGCCATGCTGCGAAGCCTGAATCAGGCAGCCTCCGACATTACCGAAATGGTCTATGAGGAGGTGGGCACGCCGGCGGAAATGCTGGAATCCGCAGAGAAGAAGATCTACGCTCTTCGCAAGGGAGAGCGGGGAGAGAGCCTGGAGCATATCGGCACCACTCTTCACCGGGTATTTGACCGGCTGACGGAGCTGGCCCAGTCGGATTCCCTGATTCCCGGCCTGTCTACGGGCCTCCAGGATCTGGACCGGAAGATCAACGGCCTGAATAAATCGGACCTTTTGCTCATTGCCGCCCGGCCTGCCATGGGCAAATCTGCCTTTGCCCTGAATATCGGGGTCAGCGTGGCAAAAAAATATAAGAAGACCGTGGCAATCTTTAACCTGGAAATGTCCCGGGAACAGCTTGCTATGCGTCTGCTTGCCAGCGAAAGCTTTGTGGAGCTGCAAAAGCTGGCCACCGGCAAGCTCAGCGAGGAGGAGTGGACCAAGCTGTGCATGGCCTCTGCGTCCCTGAGTCAGACCGACATCCGCATTGACGACAACCCCTCCGTCACTGTGGCGGATATCAACGCCAAGTGCCGCAGGCTAGACAATCTGGGCCTGGTGATTATCGACTACCTCCAGCTGATGCAAGGCTCCGGCTACGGCAAGAACAGTGAAAACCGGGTGGTGGTGGTCAGCGAAATCTCCCGTTCCTTGAAGATCATGGCAAAGGAGCTGAATGTCCCCGTAATCTGTCTGAGTCAGCTCAGCCGTGCGGTGGAGAGCCGTACCGACAAGCGGCCCATACTGTCTGATCTCCGGGAATCCGGCGCCATCGAGCAGGACGCGGACAGCGTCATGTTCCTGTACCGGGATGAATACTACAATGAAAATACCGAAGACAAAGGCGTTGCCGAGTGCATTGTGGCGAAAAACCGCCATGGTGAAACCGGCGCGGTGAAGATGCAGT
>CAYRDE010000010.1:0-32646 GCA_964422935.1 uncultured Oscillospiraceae bacterium
CTGGACGACAAGGACACCATGTCCATCTTCATTTCCTCCAAGGTCCTGGGCTATGAGGACGACCCGGTTCTGGGCCCCACGGGGGCTGTGGCAATCCCCGAGTTCAATACCCGGTTCACAAGAGGTATGCTCATGGATACCATGCCCACCCGGTTTGATACCCTGGTGCGGCTTTCCGGCTTCTCCCATGGCACGGACGTGTGGCTGGGAAACGCTAAGGACCTGATTACCTCCAAGACCGCCACCGTTGACTCCACCATTGGCTGCCGTGACGATATCATGCTCTATCTGATCTCCTGCGGCATGCCGGAAAAGCGCTCCTTCAAAATCATGGAGGCGGTGCGAAAGGGCAGGGGCCTGCCCGACGGGGCGGAGGAGGAGATGAAGGCCGCCGGTGTGCCGGAATGGTACATTGGTTCCTGTAAAAAGATCAAGTACCTGTTCCCCAAGGCTCACGCCGTGGCCTACGTTATGATGGCCTTCCGGATTGCCTGGTTTAAGGTGCATTACCCCCTGGCCTTCTATGCGGCCTACTTCTACCGGCGGAGCCAGAAGGGCGGCTTTGACGCTGTGCTGATGACCCACGGCAAGGAAGCGGTCCTTGCCAATATCGACGCCATTGAGAAGAACGAGGACGCCACCGCCAAGGATGAAGACTTGCTCACCACCCTGGAAGTGGCCTACGAATACTATCTCCGGGGCTTCGAGTTCATGCCCATCGACCTGTACCAGAGTGAGGCCATCCGGTTTAAGATCGTAGACGGAAAGCTGCTGCCGCCCTTTGTGGCGATCTCCGGCCTGGGTGAAAATGCCGCCTGGGATCTGGTGGAGGGCCGGAAGGGAAAGACCTTCCTGTCCATTGAAGAGGTAGCCGCGGCCTGCCCCAAGGTTTCCAAAACCCACATTCAGATGCTGAAAGAGGCCGGGGCCTTTGGCAGTCTTCCGGACAACAGCCAGGTCAGCTTCTTCTAAGACCCATAAACGATCAATGCCCCGGATGCTTTCCGCATCCGGGGCGTACCTGTTTAACCGTAGTTTTCTTTTAAATAGAGAATGGCTTCCCGATAGCCTTCCAGGCCGTGGCCCTTGATGGTTTTGACGCAGGCCAGGCCCGCATAGGAAATCTGCCGGAAGGGCTCCCGGGCGTCCACATCGGAAATGTGCACCTCCACCGCGGGAATGCTCACGGCTTTCAGGGCGTCCAGAATGGCAACGGAGGTGTGGGTATAGGCGGCGGGATTGATGACGATGCCGTCGATTTTCCCGTAGGCCCACTGAATTTTGTCCACCAGGTCGCCTTCGTGGTTAGACTGGTACTGCTCAATCTCCAGGTTTTCCACCCTGGCGGTATCTTCCAAAAGGGCGAGGAGATCGGAGAAGGTGTTCTTTCCGTAGATTCCCGGCTCCCGGATGCCCAGCATATTCAGGTTTGGGCCGTTAAGAACCAAAATTTTCATGGTGTTTCCTCCAGACAGGCAAGTATTGTCTTTACGGTATCCTCGGGAGTACCGCTGTTTTCCACTGTGATGTCGGCAAAGGCTTCATACATGGGCTTCCGTACCTGATACATTCCCTCCAGAGAGCTGCGCTGGGACAGGGGACGGCCTTCCTTAGGCAGAAGCCGCAGATCCCGCTTTAGGTAGACGATGGTTCCGTTCTGGTGGAGCATAGGAAAATTTTCACGCCGTGTGACGCAACCGCCGCCGGTGGCAATCACCAGGCCGGACTGCTTGCCCAGAGCCTCCAGGGCCTTTGTCTCCCAGGCCCGGAAGATTTCTTCCCCGTCCTGGGCGAAGATGTCCGGAATGGATTTGCCTGCCAGAGAGATGATCTGTTCGTCCGCGTCTGCCAGGGGACGGTTCAGCCTATGAGCCAGAGCAGTACCGATGGTGGTTTTTCCGCAGCCGGGCATCCCGATGAGAACGATGTTTTGCACCTGGTTTTTTAACTTCCGGTGGATGGTTTCGATGACGGAATCCTCTATCTTTTCCCCGGTAAAGGATTCAGAGGCCTCCTTTGCCTGTGCCACCAGCATCCACAGCCCATTTTCGTGGGGGATTCCCAGTGCCTCAGCATCCAGAAGCAGCTGGGTTTTCGACGGATTGTAGACCACATCCAGCACCCCCTCCAGATGGGGGAACTGCCGCAGGTCCAAAGGAGCCTCGCCGGTATGGGGGTACATACCCACCGGCGTGGTGTTTACAATCAGGGACGCATCCTGATGGAGAAACAGATTCTGGTAGTTGTTCTTTCCGGAGCGGGAAATGACAAGTGGGTGGGCGCCTAAGTCTTGCAGTGCGTTGACGGCGGTATTGGAAGCGCCGCCGCTGCCGAGAACCAACGCCTTTTTCCCGGTCACGGAAATGCCGCTGTGCCTTACCAGGGAGACAAAGCCATAATAATCCGTGTTATGACCGTAGAGACTGCCATCCTCCCGGCGGACGATGGTATTGACGCAGCCCATTTTCTGGGCGGTGGGGGAGAGTGCGTCCAGGTATGCCATCACCGTTTTTTTATAGGGCATGGTCACGTTCAGACCGGTGAAATCCCCATGCCGAAGGAATTCATCCAGCGCCTCCGGTTCTTTTTCGTACAGGTCATAGGAATATGCTCCCAGCCAGCCGTGAATTTGGGGAGAATAGCTGTGCCCCAGGACTCTGCCCAGCAAACCACATTTCATCAGACCACCTCAGTGAAGCTGCCGAAATACTTGAATTCCTCGCACAGCTCGTCCAGCTCACAGATCAGCTGCACAAATTCCTCAGAGTAGATGGAGGTTTCCAGGTCGAAGTAGAACATGAACTCAAACTCCCGGTCAGGAATGGGACGGGATTCCAGTTTGGTGACGTTGATGCCCAGGGTATAGAGCCGGGCCAGCACCTTATACAGGGAGCCGGGCCGGTGGGGCAGGACCATCATTATGCTGGTCTTGTCAGAGCCGGGATAGATTTCCAGATTCTTGCTGATGCACAGAAACCGGGTGCGGTTATTGCCCTTATCCTGGACGGAGGCAGCCAGACAGTGGAGGCCGTACAGCTCGGCGCAGGCCCGGCTGCTGAGGGCAGCCACATCCCGACGGTCAGAGCTTGCTACCATTTCCGCTGCGATGGCGGTGTTGCCTACCGGGATAATGTTCACGCCGGTAAGGCCCTGTAAAAATTCACTGCACTGGTTCAATGCCTGCTCATGGGAGTAAATCTCCTTGATCTCGGAAAGAGCGACGCCGGGCTTTGCCAGCAGGTTGTGGTCGATTTTCAACCGGAAGGTACGGACGATGGAGAAGTTGTGCTTCTGCATCAGATCGTACACCTTTTTCACAGAGCCGGCAGTGGAATTCTCAATGGGCAGAATGCCGTATTGGCACATACCCTGTTCAATGGCGGAGAACACGGCCTCGAAGTTTTTAAAGTAGAGAATGAAGGGATTCTGAAAAATCTTTTCGCAGGCAATCTGGGAATAGGCGCCCTCCACGCCCTGACAGGCTACCATAGGAGCCTTGGGGAAGAGCTTGGGGGTATTCTCAATGGCTTGGGTAATCTGCGCGTATAAGGGGCTGACGGCGGCGCTGCGCTTGCTTTGATAGCTGCGGCTCAGCTCAAAAAGCATGGAGTAGAGAACCCGGGTGTAGTTTTCCATCTCCGGCCCGGCCTTCTTTGCCACGTCCTGGAGCTTGGCCCGTTCCCGGGCAGGCTGGAAGATGGGCATGTCATGTTCCTTTTTGTAGTCGGAAATCTGGGCGGCGATGTCCATACGTTCACCGAAAAGGCGGACTATTTCATCGTCAATCCTGTCGATCTCCTGGCGAAGTTCCGTTAATTCCATAGTTCTTTCCTCCTGTTTGTCTGGGTATTTCCCAGTATCATGTCATAAATCGCAATGGCGGCGGCGGCCTCCACCACGGGAACCGCCCGGGGCACGATGCAAGGGTCATGCCGTCCCCTGACTTCTAACGTGGCGCAGACGCCTGCCTTGAGGTCAACGGACTGCTGGGGTTGGGCAATGGAAGGGGTGGGTTTTACGGTAACGGTGAAGATCACCGGCATACCGTTAGTGATACCGCCTAAAATGCCGCCTGCGTTATTGGTCAATGTGATAACCTTCCCGCCTTCAAAGGCAAAGGGGTCGTTGCATTCGCTGCCCTTCCTGTAAGCAGCCTGGGCACCCACACCAAAGCTCACGGACTTTACGGCGGGAATGCCATAGACGATGGAAGCGATACGGCTTTCCACACCGCCGAACATAGGCTCCCCCAGCCCTGCGGGAAGTCCGGTGATGGCGCATTCAATGCTTCCGCCCAGGCTGTCGCCTGCTGCCCTGGCCTGACGGATGGCTTCCCGCATTTGGTTTCCTGCCTCCCGGGAGATTACCGGAAAGTCTTTGCCAATCCGGTCCAGTTGGGGATGCAAAGGGTCCAGAGGAATATCCTGGTTTTCGGGGCTTCCGATGGCCTGAATGTGGGCGCCGATTCGGATACCCATATCTTCCAGCCATTGCAGACACAGGCCTCCCGCAATACAAAGGGGCGCGGTCAGCCGTCCGGAGAAGTGGCCTCCACCGGCGGCATCCTGGAAGCCGCCGTATTTTATTTGGGCGGTGTAGTCTGCGTGACCGGGGCGGGGACAGCTCTTTAAGTTGTCATAGTCGCCGGAACGGGTGTTGGTGTTGTGAATTATGGCGGCAATGGGCGCGCCGCAGGTAAAGCCCTCCAGGATACCGGACAGAAATTCCGTTTTGTCCCCTTCCTTTCGCGGTGTGGCATAGTCCCCCTGTCCCGGGGCGCGGCGGGCCAAAAAGGCCTGAAGTCTGGGAAGATCCACAGGAAGACCTGCGGGAATCCCGTCCAGGGTCATACCGATGGCAGGGCCGTGGGACTGACCAAAGATGGACAGCTTTAAATTCTCACCGTAGGTACTGCTCATAATGTCCTCCTAACCGGGTGTATTCCTTCCAAAACTGGGGATAGGATTTTTCGCTGCATTCCGCGCCTAAAATTGTCACCGGCGTCTTGCAGACCGTGGCAGCAATGGCAGCAGCCATGGCAATGCGATGGTCGTTGCTGCTGTCCACGGTTCCGCCGGTGAGGCCTGTGCCAAAGACAGTCAGGATGTTTTCCCCGGCTTCCGCCTTTCCGCCCAGGGCGGTGAGCAGGCTGACGATGGATTCCACCCGGTCAGATTCCTTCAGGCGGAGTCGGCGGATATCCGTAAATACCGCGCCCTGCTTGCAGGCGGCGACAACGGCAAGAATGGGGATGAGATCCGGCACATCCGCGGCGGAAATGACGGCATTGTTTTGAAGCCTTGGCAGAAGCTCCGTAACAGCCCGGTCCCCCTGGGGAGAATCCGGGGAAAGGTTTTGTACCTCCACGGGATTTCCCAGGGCCTTTGCCCCCAGGAAGAAGGCCCCGCCGCTCCAGTCGCCCTCTACGGTGAGGACGCTGGGGGAATGAAACCGGTGCGCACCCCGGAGGGTGAAATCCTGACAGGGACAGCCAAACAAGGTCATTGCCCGCTGAGTCATGGTGATGTAGGGCCTGGATTCGATTCTGCCAGTGAGGGTAATGTGGCTTTCACCGGGAATCAGGGCGGCAGCCAGCAACAGACCGGTAATGAACTGGCTGGAGACGCTGCCGTCAATGGTGTATTCTCCGGCCCTGAGCCGTCCCTGACAGCGGATGGTTCGGGAGGTGGGACGTGTAAGAATACAGCCCATCCGCTCCATCTCCTCCCACAGGGGAGACAGGGGACGCTCCGGAAGCCGTCCCTCCAGCGCAAAGGTGGTATCCACGCCCAGGGCACCGGCTACCGGCAGCAGAAAGCGTAATGTAGAGCCGCTGTCGTGGCAGGGAAGAACGGCGGTATCCGGAAGAGAGACAACGGGAGAAACCGAATATCCCTCCTGGGTGCGGATGATTTTTGCGCCCAGGGCCCGGAGACATTCGGCGGTTGCTTCGATGTCCCGGTTGGTTTCCGGGCAGAGGAGTGTGGTATCCTGATCCGCAAAGGCGGCACAGACAAAAAGCCGATGGGCCTGGGATTTGGAGGGAATGGCGGTGACGGTTCCGGAAAGGGTTCCGGGAAAAATGGTAATATCCATATTAGTAACCTGCCTGAATCCAGTCTTTCAGAGCTTCCACGGGAATGGGGCGTATGTCGCAGTGACCGATGGCCCGGGGGACGATGAGCTTTACCGTACCGCCGGAGCGTTTCTTGTCAGAGAGGGCGCAGGTATAAAGAGATGCCGGGTCATAGTCCGTTTGGGTGGGAAGGCCGAAGGCCTTCAGAACCTTCAAAAGACGATCACAATCTGCCTGGGAGAACATATCGTATTTTATGGCGGCCCTGGCGATCATTGCCATGCCGATGGCGACGGATTTTCCGTGGGAGAGGGAAAACCGGCTCATGGCTTCCACGCCGTGACCGATGGTGTGGCCCAGGTTCAGCTTGTTTCGGAGACCTAAGTCGAATTCATCCTCAGCTACCACATCCCGCTTTAATTCCACGCACCGGGTGATAACTGCCTCCCGATCAAAGGAGAGCCCCTTTGCTTCCAAATGGGCAAACAACTCAGGATCATAGAGAACGCCGTACTTGATTACCTCGGCGCAGCCGTCCCGGAAAATATCTTCTGGAAGGGACAGCAGAGTGTCTGTGTCGCACAGCACCAGACTGGGCTGACAGAAGGCTCCAGCCAGGTTCTTTCCGGCGGGCAGGTCAATGGCGGTTTTGCCGCCTACGGAGGAATCCACTGCGGCAAGCAGGGTGGTGGGGATTTGGAGGAATCGGATTCCCCGGAGGTAGGTGGCGGCGGCAAAGCCTGCCAGATCGCCTACCACACCGCCGCCCAGGGAAACGATCAGATCGGAGCGGGTCAGCTGCTTTTCGGCGAGAAAGTTAAGAAGCTTCAGAAAGGTTTCCCCGTTTTTGCTGGCCTCTCCGGCAGGGAAGACGAAGGCTTCCACCTGAAATCCGGCTTGCTCCAGACTTCCCCGGACCTTCTGTCCATAGAGAGGAAAGACGGTGGATTCGCTGACAACGCACACCTTCTCTGCCTTCCCCAGGGCCTTGACGCTTTGGCCCAGCAGCTCCATAGCGCCGGGGCCAATCAGAATCTCATAGGTTTTCGATGCACTGACGGTAACCGTATTCATCCGTCCACCTCCTCCTTGCGGCGTTTGCCCTCTTCCAGCAGGGTAACAAGCGTGTCCATGTTCTCTTTTTCCAGGGCATCCCGGTAGGCGGAAAGGCTTTCCATATATTGATCCAGCTCAAAAAGCAGATTCTCCCGGTTTTCCAGGAACAGCTCCGCCCACATCTGGGGATTGAGCCAGGCAACCCGGGTCAGATCCTTGTAGCTCCCGGCGGAGAAGCCCTTATGGCTCAGGGCCGTAGGGGATTTGATAAAGGCATTGCTGAGAATGTGGGGCATTTGGGAGGTAAAGGCGATCATTTTGTCGTGCTGCTGGGCGGTGGTCACGGAAAAGAATCCAAAGTGGCAAGGCTCCAGAAGCTTTTTTGTCCGGTCCAGCAGGCAGATATCGTCAAAAACAGGGGGAACCAGCACCATAGGTGCTCCGTCAAACAGGTCAGCCCGGCTGTACTTAAAGCCGGAAAACTGAGAGCCTGCCATGGGATGCCCTCCCACAAAGGGAAAGCTGTACTGTTTCGCGATGGGGAAGCAGCGTCTGCAAATCTCTTCCTTGGTGCCGCAGCAATCCATGACCAGGGTATTCCGAGAAATAAGAGGTGCGTTTGCTTCCAGCCAGGCGGCGCTGCCTCCCGGGTAGATGGCAAGCAGGATCAAATCGCATTGGGGGATGGTCTTTTCCTCCAGCTGCCCATGAACAGCCCCGGCCAGCATGGCGAAAGAGAGCATATCCTCATCCTTTTCAGCGGCATAGACGGTGTGCCCTTCCAGAGCGTATGCCCGGGCCAGGGAGCCGCCGATGAGGCCCAGACCTAAAATGCCTACCTTCATAGGATGGCCTCGCGAATCTTCCTGATGTGGTGGGCAATCTCGTCAAACTGAGGCGGCGTAAGGGACTGGGCGCCGTCACACAGGGCGCAGGAGGGGTTGTTGTGAACCTCGATCATCAGACCGTCGGCGCCGCTGGCAACGGCGGCATAGGCCATAGGCGCCACCAGATTTGCCTTTCCGGTAGCATGGCTGGGGTCTACCACCACAGGCAGGTGGGTCAGATTGTGAAGCACCGGTACCGCGGACAGATCCAGGGTGTTCCGGGTGGCGGTTTCAAAGGTGCGGATGCCCCGTTCGCAGAGGATGATGTTCTCATTGCCCTCGCTCATAATGTATTCCGCGCTCATCAGCAGCTCCTGAATGGTATTGGCAAGGCCTCTCTTGAGCAGAATGGGTTTGTTGGTCTTACCCAGCTCTTTTAGCAGGTCAAAGTTCTGCATATTCCGCGCGCCCACCTGGATGATATCCACATCGGCGAACAGGTCCAGTGTGGAGATGTTCATAATCTCCGTGACGATGGGAAGGCCTGTAACTTCCTTGGCCTTGAGCAGCAGCCGGATGCCTTCCCCCTTCATGCCCTGGAAGGCATAGGGAGAGGTCCGGGGTTTGAAGGCACCGCCCCGGAGAATGGTGGCGCCGGAGGCCTTTACCGCCTGGGCAACCTCGATGATCTGTTCTTCGGATTCCACGGAGCAGGGGCCGGCGATGGTCGCAAAGTAGCCTCCGCCGATGCGGGCGTCGCCAACGGTGACAATGGTGTCCTTGGGATGGAACTTCCGGTTGGCCTGTTTGTAAGGCTCGGAAACCCGTTTCACGGAATCAACCATATCCAGGCTTTTCAGAAGCTCCATGTCCACCCGGCTGGTGTCGCCAATGAGGCCCAGAACGGTCACTTCGGAGCCTTCGGAAATGTGGACGTCCAGATTCATGTTTTTCAGCCAGCCAACCAGATGCTGTAGCTGGGCGGGGGTGGTGCCATGTTTTAAAATCGCAATCATAATTTCATCTCCTGGATAAAATAACGCCGCACGGCAATTCGTGCGGCGTTCAAAATTACGCATCTAACCCGGAAAATCCGTGCAGCACAAATTGCTATTACCTTTTCTGTCCAAAAAAGTAATAGCGAAAGTAAAAGTATGCAACGCTAGAGGGGATAACCATGTGTTCTTCCTCCAAGTCCGGGTGTTGCGGACATTGTAACACGGCTGGTGGAAAAATGCAAGAGGGGAATGGGGAAAATGAAGAAATTTTGTGAAAAGAGAATTGTACCCGTTCCATTGGACAGAAAGTGTGCTATAATAAAAAACAGGAAGAAGACAGGAGGCAGCCCCATGGATTACTTAACGGACTTAAATCCCCAGCAGCTGGAGGCCGCCACCACCACGGAAGGATGCATCCGTGTGGTGGCGGGGGCAGGCTCGGGAAAGACCAAAACCCTGACGGCACGGTATATGTATCTGGTGGATCAGCTGGGCATTTCTACCGCCAATATCCTCTGCGTCACCTTTACCAACAAGGCTGCCGCAGAGATGAAAAAGCGGATTCGTCGGACTCTGCCTGACCAGGATCTGGGCAGGATCACCACCTTTCACGGCTTTTGTGTGGGCCTCCTGAAAGAGGACTGCCATGTGGTGCGCTATCCCACCACCTTTATCGTGCTGGACGAGGAGGACAAGGAGGCCATGCTCCGCACGGTGTTCGAAGACTTAGGGCTAACCAGCCGGGACCTGACGGTGAAGGAAGCCATCGACCATATCGGCTGGCGGAAGGGAGGCCGGGGCTATGTGAAGACCCTGATTGGTGACCCGGAACGGCTCCGTACCCTTTCAGCCGAGGCAACCACCCTGAAGGACAAGGTCATGTACCGCTACTTTTACGAGCAGAGAAAGTGCTATGGCCTGGATTTTGACGACCTCATCTACTTTGCGCTGTATATTCTGGAGCAGGACAAGGATACCCGGGAAAAGTGGCAGACCCGGCTGGAATACATTATGGTGGACGAATTCCAGGACATCGATAAGGATCAGTATGCCCTGGCGGATATCCTCTCCGGTTATCACAAAAACCTGTTTGTGGTGGGGGACCCGGACCAGACCATCTACACCTGGCGGGGGGCGGATGTGAAATTCATTCTGGAATTTGACAGCCGCCATGAGAATGTGAAGACCATCTACTTAAACACTAACTACCGTTCCGTTCCCCAGATTCTCACCGCCTCCAACGCCCTGATCGACAAAAACCGGGATCGGCTCAAGAAACAGCTTACCGCCGTCCGGTCTGACGACAGAAAGCCGCTCTACTTTCACGCCAAAACCAGTCAGCTGGAAGCGGACTGGATGACCGCCAATATGCGTGCCCTCCACGATGGGGGCCTGCCCTATTCCGCAATGGCGGTTTTGTACCGTGCCCATTATGTTTCCCGGACGGTGGAGGAATCCCTGATCCGCAACAAAATCCCGTATGTGCTGTACTCCGGCGTGGAGTTTTATAAACGGAAGGAAATCAAGGATGTCCTGTGCTATTTGCGGATGATCTACTCCGGGGATGATGTAAGCTTTCTGCGGACCGTCAACGAACCACGCCGGGGCGTAGGCCGTACCCGAATTGGGGCGTTAAAGGAGTTTGCCGCATTGAACCAGTGCAGCCTCTACGAAGCCTTGAAAACGAATCTGGAAACAGAGCTGTTCCGCCGGTGCCGGGCGAAGGAGTATGTCCGGCTGATTGAAAAGTACAGGGCCATCTTTGATGGGATGGACCTGACGGATCTGCTGGTGGGGGTCCTGGGGGAAAGCGGCTATGAGGATATGCTCCGGTCCTGCGGCGAGGAGGAACGGCTTGACAACCTGGCGGAACTCAAGCAGGCGATTTATGACTTTGAGCGGAAGGCAGGGGAAGAGGTCACCCTGGGCAACTACCTGGATCACGCGGCACTCTTTACCAACATGGATCAGACGGAAAAGGCCCAGGCGGTGAAGCTTATGACCATCCATGCCGCCAAGGGACTGGAATTCCCGGTGGTGTTTCTGTGCGGCATGTCCGAAGGGATTTTCCCGGGAAAGCGGGCCAACACCCGGGAAAAGCTGGAGGAGGAACGGCGGCTGTGCTATGTGGCCTTTACCCGGGCAAAGGATCGTCTGTATCTTTCTGACGCGGCGGGAACCAACTACGACGGCTCCTTCCGGTATCCCAGTCGGTTCCTGTTCAACGCCGAAAAGGAAAACGTAGAGTATGTGGTGCCCCTGGACCCGGAGCTGGAGGAGCGGGCAAGGGAGCAGATTCGCAGAACGGAGGATTTGGACAGCCGGCCGGAGCAGCCAAGTGAACTGGTGGGAAAGCGGGTGCTCCATCCAGTATTCGGAGAGGGCTGTGTCATCGGCATTCCCAGAGGTCAGGAGGGAGTCGTCATCCAGTTTGACACCATGGTTACGCCCAGGACCTTTGGCCCGACGGCAAAGCTTACCTATTTGTCCTGATAAATACGCGAACCCCGCCGGAATTCCGGCGGGGGATTTCTATGTTACCGCTTGCGCAGGTCGGCAACGGGGTAGCCGATTTCCTCCCGGTATTTTGTCACCTCTCGTTTGGTGACACAGATGTCAAGCGCCTGCAAAGCTGCGGCGAGCTGCTCATCAGACAGGGGCTTTCTGGCGTTTTCCTTCTGAATGAGGTGGGTGATCCGCGCCTTGATTTCCGGAATGTTCATATCCAATACGCTCCTGTCTTGTGATTATTGTTAACAGGATTATACCGGATTTGGAGGGTTCTGTCAACGCCTACTGGGTGTGTTTTTGATAGGCGCGGATACAGGCAAACAGCCAAAGGGGAATTCCCAGCACACAGCTCAGGGTCAGGGCGTAGGGATACCAGAGGGACAGATTGCTCAGGTGAAGGAAATTCAGGAAAAGCATCTCATAGAGGAAGCTGTTGGAAAAGCCAATGCCGCCGTCCGGCAGGAAGAAACGAATCCACAGATCCACCCTTTCCGGTAAAAAGGAGGAAGTGAGAATGGGAAGTACGCACAGCAGCAGGGACACAGAGGAAGCGGCATAGACAGACCTGCACAGAGCGGAGAGAAACAGGATACACAAAATCGTGGCAAGAAAAGAGAAAAGTCCGAAGAGCGCACTGAGCAGTATCAGCTGTCCGTAGTTTATGGGGGGAAGGGTTTGTACCATCCAAATAAACTGAACAGAGGTTTTGAGGGTATCCCATCCGAAAGCAAAGCCCGTTATCAGAAGGTAGGCACTCATGCAGACAAGATACATAAGGAGAGTAACGGTCAGTGTGGCTTTGATTTTCGCCAGGGCCAAAGGCCTTCGACCGTATTTTGCGCAGCGTAGAATATGATCGGACCCGGTTTGATAGTCGCTGGAAAAAATAGGGGCGGCAATGAGGGCTCCTACAATGGTCAGCATCAGTGTGAGCAAAATCTGATAATCCAGGGCGTCAGTGTTGAAGCCGGGATAGTAGGTAAAGGGAAGCTTCATACCCGCTTGAAGGGCCTTGGCCTGCCGGATGGCCTCCGGATGACCGGACAGCTGTGCTTGCAGCGAAGCGTCAAAATATTCGGAATACTTCTGGTAGAAATTCAGGGCATCCGCCTCGGTCAGATCCAGGGTACTGGGAACCTCTTTGGTGACGGGGTCGGAGTAGACCTCGGCAAGGCGGTAATTCCACTTTTCAATGGGGGCAAGGGTATGGCAGTATTCGCTGTCAGACATGTAATAATAGGGATTTCCATATTGGTTGAAGCTGTCCTTGAGGACGGTTAAGGCCCCTGCCAGCTTTTCGCCGCTTACCTCCCCGGCATAGCCTTTCCAGGCCTCCTTTCTCATGGAGATTGCCTTCATTCCCTTAGCGGTGACCTCCTGACCGTTTTCTTCATAGGCAAATTGTACAAAGGAAATGGGGCAGTAGGCGAACACAAAGGTCACCAGCAGGGCGAACACAAGCAGAAGCTGAACGGAGCGGGTTTTCAGCTGCCGCTTCAATTCCGCACGGTATAGCCGCATTTCACTTCACCTCCCTGTGGGCGTTTTCCTGGGGAAACAGGTACAGGTACAGGTCCTCCAGTCGGGGACTTACCTGCCGGGAATCGGGAGTGCAGGGCTCCTCCGAAAGATAGCGGATGGAGACGTTGGAAGCGTCCTCATTTCGCAGGTTGATAATGGTCAGCTCCTTTTCGTAGCGCAGCAGATCCCGCATGGGAACCGTGCCGGTATAGACTTTCCCCTCCACCAGATGAATCAGCTCCGCTGTTGTCCCGGTGGCAAGGAGCTTTCCGTCCTTCATCACCGCATTGCGGGTGGCGATATACTCTACATCCGAAACAATATGGGTGGAAATCAGAACGATCCGGTCATGGGCAAATTCGGACAGGAGATTCCGGAACCGAACCCGTTCTCCGGGGTCCAGACCACTGGTAGGCTCGTCCAGAATCAATACATCCGGATCATTTAAGAGGGCCTGGGCAATGCCGACCCGGCGCTTCATGCCGCCGGAGAGCCTGATGATTTTCTTGTCTGCCACATCGGTCAGGGTAAGCTGCTCCAGAAGCTCTCCTATTTTCCTTCTGCTGTTCTCCCGGGTCAGTCCTTTCAGTGCAGACATATAGTTGAGATAGTCGGACACGGTAAACTCCGGATAGAAGCCGAATTCCTGGGGCAGGTAGCCGAAGATATCCCGATAGCCTTCCCCCAGAAGGTCAATGGGGATGCCGTCGTACAGCACCTGACCGGAGGTGGGCTTCATAATTCCGGCGACGATGCGCATGAGGGTGGTTTTTCCGGCGCCGTTGGCGCCCAGCAGGCCCCAGATGCCGGGGGTCAGCTCCAGACTGACATCATTGACGGCAGTCTTGTCTTTAAATTGCTTGGATACGTTTTGAATGGACAAGGCCATTTTCTCACCAATCCTTTCTTACAGAAGCTGGATTTCCTCATAGGGGGAATGATAAAAAATTGTATGGGTTTCGTAACCACAGACAAAGAGAAGCAGGATACATACAATAGCGCCAATCCGTATCAAATCCTGGGAGGTGGATATCAGCCTGGTGAGCAGGGTAAAGCCCAGAAACAGACCGGCGCAGACCACCACGCTGTTCTGGGCCAGCTTGCTGACCGGGGTGTGCCCGATGAGATACAGCAGGCTGCTGGCGGAGGAGAGAAAGGGAAGCAGCAAATAGAGCCCCAGAATTTCGGGAGGCAGACCGGTTTTTACCAGAGCGACACAAAAGAGACTGCAGAGCATGGAGAAATCGCCAATGCCAATGATGAGTAGCTTTGCGCCAAGCTGTCTCACTCCGGAAAAACGAGTGACCATTTCCACCTCACTCATCTGATAGCGCCTGGAGCGGTAGAGAAAGGGGATAGCCGTTCCAAAGATCAGGAAGGAGCATCCGCTCATAAGAACCCCAACAAGGTGGGGATTGTCCGGGAAGAAACGGCGCAGGGAGAAGATGACACCGGTCAGAATCAGCAGAGTCAGGGCCTGAAACAGCCAGATCTTCCAGCCGATGAACCGCACCTGCGTGCCGAGAAATCCCCAGGAGGACATTCTTGCCGGAGCATGGTGCTTAGAGAGGGCAGCTTCCATCAGGGCCTGGGTTTCCTTCCTATGGGCAGAGGAGACGGGAGCGCCGGTGTGGTGCAGCGCCTTTCTCAATTGATCTTCCATTTCACGATTTGTCATTAATTAACCTCCCTCCAATTGCTTTTTCAGTTTTTTCAGAGCGGCACGAAGCCGGGACTGTACCGTACGGAGCGGAAGACGTGTGATTTGGGAAATTTCCTTCAGGGTCAGGTCCTGACCGTAGCGCAGGATTACCAGCTCCCGGGTGTCCTCCGGCAGCGATGCCACCAGCTCCCGAAAGCGGAGCTCGGATTGCAGCTGCTCCAGAGGGGAAACAGGATCGGGAAGCTCCACGGGCATTTCTTCGAAGGAGGCCTCCGTCATGTATTTTCTGCGCTTCATGTCGATGCAGGTGTTGGCGGCGATTTGATAGAAAAAAGCCTTATAGGTCCCCTTGCGGGCGTTTCGGTCAAAAAAGCGGATGGCTTTGAGAAAGGTTTCCTGGGCAGCGTCCTCCGCCAGAGAGGGATTGGGGGCGTGCCAGAGACAGTAGCGCAGGATCTCCGGGTACAGCTGCTCCACCAGCGCATTTAAGGCCTGGGTATCCCCCTGGGCAATCCTTTGTAGTTGCTTGTCTATGTCCATTGGGTGTTCCTCCAGAAGCGCTTCTTATTGACTATAACGGTTGAGGGCGGGAAAATGATTGAAGGGAGAAAGAAAAAACTGGTTTTCTGTGACGGAAAGGCATCACAGAAAACCAGCGCACAATTAACGCAGGAGGAGAGCCGTAACCCCATCGGCGAGAAAGGGATGGAGGAAGAACATAACCCCAAAGCTGATGGCACAGACGGCAAATACATTTTGGGTATTCTCCTCCGGGTTGAGCCCGGGGATCAGACGAAGGGCAAGACGCCCGACGCACCAGCCTACCAGGGTTCCAAAGGTGTTGGTCATCAAATCATTGACATCCGTGGCCCGGTAAGTAAAAATTTGCAGCAGCTCAATGGTCAAAGAGGTGAGAAATCCAAACAAAATGGTATACCAGATCTTCCCAAAGCGCGTCCAAAGCACCGTAAGAAAGAAACCCAGGGGTACAAACAGCAGAACATTGAGTAAGGTGGATTTGTACGCGGAGAACATATAGGCGAAGGGCCTGAGGTTGATGTTAAAATCCAGACGGATATACCGAATGTCAGGAAGTCCCACCACCACATAGACGGCACACAGATACAGGGCCAGGAAAAAATACCAGATTGTTTTCTTCCAGCTGTGGAAGGCACTATTCCTGAGAAGACAGAAGATTGGCAGCAGCAAAACTGCTGCTGCCATTCCGTCCAGCCCCCAGAAAAACAGAGTTTGGAACATGATGGATCGCTCCTAAATTTAAATAATCGGAGGAAGAAACAGAACAGCCAGCACACAGCAGCAGGCCCGCAGGGCGTATTTGGCATCGGTGTGGATGTTCGCGGGAAGGGTGCAGTAGACCTTATGGTAGCGGTAGATGGCTTCCATAATGGAGCGGGAATTTTCGGGGGCTACCTTTGGACCGCTTTGAATGTAGGTCAGGAAATGATTCTGAAGGGCAACCTCATACTCCCGATGATCTCCCAGATTGGTGGTGAACATGTCATTATGCGCGTATGTAAAGGCGTCGGTGGTGTAATGAATCAGCTTTCCCAACGTGTAGTAGTCAAACAGATTCAGCTGATCCTTCGCTTCCAGACGCCGGGCAATGTGCCGCATGAAGGGGCGGGCGTTTCGATAGTTGTGACCCCGAAGCCACTGATGACGGAACGAACCCTTTAAATAGGTGGCAGGGTTCCGGTCCGGCTCGATGCAGCCAAACAGAAAAGCCTTTTGATACCGCTTAGGGACATTTTCCATATAATGCTCTACCAGATACGCACCAAGAAGACGATGACTTTTTCCTCGCATTGCATAGACTCCTTTTTGGTTTTTCCCGAGGGGTGACATGCTGATTACATTCTGGATTATAGCACATTTCTTTCCGAAATGTGTGAACGTTAAAAGGAACTTAATAGAAATCAGAAGTTTTCCTAAGGAAAGTCTATACTCCTGCGGGGAACTTTGTAGAAAATCACAATTTCATAAGCCTGTTCTCCTATGGGCAGGGAGCTCCCCCGCTGCCCCTGAGGACGGCGGGGGAGGGAATTATTCCGTAATGGTGAAATCCAGAGAGGTGACCTTCTGACCGTTAAAATACACATTCAGCTTGTAGCTGCCGGGATCGGTGGGAACGGTGGGAATATCCAGCTCTCCGTAGTGGTAATCCCCGGAGTACCAAAGCTCCTTCCACCAAATGCTGTCCTGAGAGGTATAATCCGGCAGGGTATTCCCATGGGCATCCTCAATGGTATACAGGATGTTTACTTCATAGCCTGGCAGATGGAAATTGGTGGTGCCGTAAAGTACCAGAGAAATCCCATCCCCTGTGTGAAACTGGTCGGTAAAGTCGTCTTTACTCATGCTGTCAAACCGCCAGCCTTCCTCCTCGGGCGTCTTGACCATATGCACTTCCATATCCTGGGCGGTCAGACCGCTTTCCTCATAGGAAAAGTCTTCGGCTTCGGGACAGGTGTAGCTCTGGACATTGCCGAAAATCGAGGTGGAGTCGGCGGCAAGAATGGTAAACTCGTAGACCGCACCGGGATGCTGGGGCTGAATCACAGCGCTGGCGGTGTCAGACTTGATGACGGTGGAGCTTTCGCTTCCGTCAATGGTGTACATCACAAGCCATCCGCCGGAGGGGGTGTTGCCGGTATGATCCCAGGAAAGGCTCAGCTCTTCAAAATCAGAGGCGTCCACCTGGAAGTTGGAAATATGAATGGGATTCGCGGTGATGCTGGTGCGGGCAGCCTGGGTCATGCCGGAGGCGGTGACCTCCACAGTGTAGCTCTGGGTGGAATCCAGACCGGTGAAATAGACCTCGGTGTCCGTTACCGTCCGCTGTTCTTCATAGCCGGCGCCGCTGTAGCACCGGACATTCCAGCTGTCCACCACAATATCGCCGGGGGCATTCCAATGGACAGTCATATCGTTATTGCCGGTGGAGGTGATGGTCAGGTTTTCCGCCAGAATCAGCCGGGAGACCATAAAGTCCAGGGTGGTGGTGCCGCTTAAGGACAGAGCTTCTCCCGCATCCAGGGTAAAGCTGTAGACCTTACTGACGGCGAGGTTATTGAGGGTGACGGAATGACCGGTAAAGGTCATTTGCTGCTCCTCTTCCCCCTCTGCCTGATAGTGCAGGGTCCATTCCTCCGGTTCCTGACCATCCACGGTAAAGTTCAGCATGACGGAGCCGTCCACAGAACCGGTGACTGCGGTGAAGGAGACAATATTGGTCGTGGTATCGGTGGTGAAGATGTCGGAGGTTTGACCAACAAGCTGGTGGAAGCCCTCAATTTCCAGCTCAATCCGATAAATGGTATTGGGCAGCAGGTCCGTAAAGGTGACGCCCTGGGCCGTCATGGTCTGGGATTTGACGTTGCCATAGTTGTCAGAGCAATTGACGGTGAGCACGGAAAGATCAAGCTGGGCATCTATGGTGACGGTAAGCTGGTTCCGGTCGCCGGTGATATGGATGGCATCCACCGTTTGCAGGTACTCGGTTTTGTAGTACCAGAAACCGGCACAGCCAATACACCCGAGGATCACCAGGATTATGAGGGTGGAGAGGAGCCTCTTTGCCCGCCGCTTGGCCTGTTCGGCCTTGAGCTTCTTACGATGCTGCTTTTCCTCCTCCAGGCGGTCCCGCTCTTCGTTCATCACCGGATCAAAGGGAACGTCGGAGTCATCTACCTCGTCAAAGTTTTTCGCAACAAAGGCAAAGGGGTCCGGCGGCTCGGGAATTTCCGGGACAACAACCCCCTCCGGCGTTTCATGGGCAATCATATCGTCTGCCTTTTCCATAATCCAGGAAAGCTCATCGGACATTTCGTGGGGCAGAAGGGTGTCCGCGTCGCTTTCATCAGGGAGGGTTTCGTCCGATGCCGAAACGGAGGGCTCCTCCTCAGACGTGGATTGCGGTGCGGCTTCCGGGGCTGTCTCCGGTGCCGGAGAAGAATCCCCGGCACTGCTTTCCTCTGCCTGGGCGCCGACGGCGACGGGAACCTTTTCCGCTTCTGCAGGAACCAGAGGCGGTTCGTCCGGACTCAGCTCCAGGGCGGTATAGGGCGTAATGGGGGTATCGTTGATGACGTTTCGCTGCATGTAGCCAGCCAGGGCCTTTCCCATTTCCTTGGGGGACTGCCATCGCTGAGCTGGGTCGGGATGGATGGCCTTCATAATGATCTCTGCCAGTTCATAGTCCGCATTGGCGGGAGAAGGCAGCGCCTCCTCGGGAGCCTTGTCCCGGAAGGGAAGCTGGCCTTCATTATACAGCTGATAGAGAATCATACCCAGTGCATAGGTGTCGGCGGTGAGGTTCAGAGAGGCCATGGGATCGTGAAGCTCCGGCGGGGTGTAGACGCTGCGGTATTTGCTGGGAAGGGCGGTATAGGTTAAGGCATCCATCCGGACGAAGCCCAGATCACCGATCCGGTATTCCTTTTTCTCGGACACAAAAATGTTATTGGGCCTTAAGTCCACATACAGTGCTCCGGCCTCCCGGCAAACCGTCAGGGCCGAGCAGATATCCAGGCCCAGGTTCACGGCTTCCAAATGGGTTACAGGGTTGCGGCGGACATATTTTTCCAGAGAACGCTTATAGCTGCCCACCAGATAGACCTGATAGCCCAGGCGCTTGCTGGGAATGGGCTCCATCTGCCAGCCTTCATAGGAAAGAAATCCCTCTAGCTTGGAAAGCTTTTGCAGGAATTCGGCTTCCTGAATCACATCCTCGCCTAGGGCTTTAAAATATTTCATGGCATCCTCGGAATCCCGGTAGGCCCCTGCCAGCAGCAGGGCGTCCATCTGTACCTGAGACGCGGGTATGGAGATGATTTTCACTATGTATTTATTATCGGAATTTTCTCGGATTGCGGGACAGCACTCGACACCGTCATGGCTGCTTATGGGCGCGCCCATGGCAAATCCATCCAGCAAAGGCGAGATGAGTTTCGGATCTGACAAGTTGATCGCCTCCTTAACCTGTATATCATAAAATAAAATGGCAAAAAAAGCAACACTTTTGTAGTTGTATTCTTTGGAAAAGCGTGGTATAATGTCGCTTTGTAGAATGAGGTTATTACAGATACAGATTGGAGGTTCCCCTTTATGGGTAAAATCATTTGTGATGTATGTGGTACAACATATCAAGATACAGCCCAGCGCTGCCCTATCTGCGGATGCACCAGAGACGAGGCGGCGAATATGCTCAGCGACGAGCTGATGATGGATGAGCTTCTGAACGATCAGAAGAACACAAAAAAGCGGGAGATTTTTGACTTCGACGAGGTAAACAGCAGTGGCGCAACCCCGACGGAAGCGGTGGGGGAGGACTACGAGGAAGAGGAAGAATATCAGCAGCAGCCCAAACAGAATACCTTCGTAATCGTGCTTTTGACGGCGCTGATTGCCTTGCTGCTGATTGCCGCGGCCTTCCTGTTCTTCCGGTTCTACCTGCCTGGCCTGCGGGACCAGGAGCCGACGGTGCCTGCAACGGTTCCCACATTTGCCATGCAGACCGAGCCGACGGAAACCACAGAGCCGACAATCCCCTGTGAGAGTCTGGCCCTGATCAGCGGTGCCGCCACGGGAGAAGCAGAGCTGGTAGAACCCGGTCAGAAGTTCCTGATCAATGTCCATGTGCTGCCGGAGAACACCACGGACAAGCTTTACTTTGTCTCCGGCGATGAGAGCATTGCCACGGTCAGTGAGGACGGTCAGGTGACGGCGGTGGGCGAGGGCGAGACGGTTATTGAGATCATCTGCGGTCAGATCAAGTCCCCCTGTAAGGTAACCTGCAACTTCTCCAAAGAGACGGAGCCTCCCACGCAGGCCACCACTGTCCCGACGGAGACAGAGACGCAGCCCCGGCCCGCAGTGGAGCTGAAGCTGAAAAAGTCGGATATTCGTCTGAAGGTTTATTATGGATTCCAGCTGGAGCTGGATTGCGATTTGGCCCAGACCGATGTGGAATGGAGCAGTGAGCATCCCCACATTGTCAAGGTGGATGAGGAAGGCTATATTACGGCGCTGAAGGCCGGAACAACCTCTGTCACCGCGAAATACGGCGATCAGGAAGTCAGCTGCATGATTCGGTGCTATGACTAAGGGAGACTCTGAATCAATCGTCTGCTGTCATCTCTTGCCAATTTCATCAGAGTTTCCCTAAAAAACGGGCTGTCCCACGATGCGGGGCAGCCACGTTTTTTTAGCCTGCATCCGAGATGGCTCTTTTTCGGAACAGAAAGGAAATGCACCACAATCCTGCCAGACCGATGATGGTATAGACAATACGGCTGAACAGAGAGCCGGAACCGCCAAATAGCCAGGCAACCAAATCCAGCCGGAAAATACCCACCAGACCCCAGTTAATGCAGCCAATGATGGAAAGTATCAGTGCGATGGTATCCAAACGAATCTCCCTCCTCCATGATCGGATAGGAATAGGATGCGCGTATTTTTCAATTTTATCACCATTTGGATTGCAAAATTCTGCATTTTACGGTATACTATCCTATAGACTTACGAAAGAATAAAGTGAGGGACGGCTATGACCACAGTATATGAAGGCGCATTCGCCAAACTGAATTTAACATTGGATGTTCTGGGAAAACGGGAGGACGGCTACCACGATCTGCAAAGCGTGATGCAGACTGTCTCCATCCGGGACGATATTGAAATCGATATCGGAACGGGAAAGCCCTGGAAGCTGCTGTGCTCCCGGGAGGACATCCCCACAGACGAAACAAATCTTGCCTGGAAGGCGGCAAAGCTCTACTGTGATGCCATGAAAAAGGACCCCGATGGCCTGGAAATCCGAATTCTCAAGCGGATTCCCTCCGGTGCGGGTATGGGAGGCGGCAGCGCGGACGCGGCGGCTGTCCTGCGGGCGCTGAACCGGTATTACGATTCTCCCTTATCCATCCTGGCTTTGGCGGAGCTGGGAGCCCAGGTGGGCAGCGACGTCCCCTTCTGCACCCTCTGCGGCACAGCAATGGTGGAAGGCAGGGGAGAGAGAGTACGGAAGCTTCCCGATCTGCCGGATTGCTTCTTTGTGGTCTGCAAGCCGGACTTTTCCGTTTCCACGCCGGAGCTGTATCGGAAGATCGACCAGGTGGCGATCGCCGAGAGGCCGGACAACCAGGCTATGGAAAGCGCACTGTTGGCGGGAGACCTGGGCCGGGTAGCGGAGAATATCTGGAACGTTTTCGACCCCGTAGTTACCTCTGAGCATTTGGAGCTGAACTACATCAAATCCATCTTCCACAGCTATGGCGCTCTGAATCAGCAGATGACCGGCTCCGGGTCCGCTATCTTCGGTATTTTGCCCAGCTTTGAGTATGCCGCGGTGGTGTGCAACATGCTCAAAGACAATTACCCCAACGTTTTTATTGCCAAACCTGTATAATTTTGGAAAACGCCGTCCATACTGAGGGTAACTTCGTATGGGCGGTAATTTCTATGAGAAAATTGGGAAAACGAATGGGAGCCTGTCTGCTGATCGCTTTGGCGGTATGGGGCGGCACCCTGTTTGCGGATCGAAAAAGACTGAATGAGGAGCTGATTCGGCTCCATGTAGTTGCGAACTCTGACAGTCAGGAGGACCAGAACCTGAAGCTCCAGGTACGGGACGCGGTGACCCGGAGCCTCCAGGCGGATCTTCAGCGTGTGGGAGATGTGGAAGAGGCGAAAGCCTATCTGACAGAGAATCTCCCCAAAATCCAGGCTGCGGCAAACGCGGTTCTGGAGAAGGCCGGCTTCTCCGGAGAGGCAGTGGTATCCCTGTGTAAAGAAGCCTTTGATACCCGGTATTATGACACCTTTACACTTCCGGCAGGGGTATATGAGGCACTGCGAATTACCATTGGAGAGGGGCAGGGACATAATTGGTGGTGCGTGGTGTTCCCCACCTTGTGTCTTCCGGCGACCACAGAGGATTTTTCTGATACGGCGGCGGGAGCGGGATTCCCGGAGGCGCTGACAGGAGCGCTGGCAGGTGAGGAGGAATATGAGATCCGGTTCTACCTGCTGGACGTGCTGGGTCGGGTGGAAAATTATTTCTTCCCCAGGTAACGCGTTGCGCTGAAGGGCGGATTGTGGTACAATACAGAAAAAAGAAAGGGGGCGGCTCTATGCTCCATCTGCTTTTGGGACGGGACTGGACGGAAAACCGAAGGGTACTGCTCCAGCGCATTTCCCGGGACATCCAGGCCCGGCAGGGAAACCGGATTCTTATGGTTCCGGAACTTATTACCCATGATACCGAGCGGCGGCTGTGCATGGCGGCGGGGGATACGGCAAGCCGGTATGCGGAGGTGCTGTCCTTTACCCGCCTGGCCCGCCGTGTGGCGGATACCATGGGCAGCGCTGCCCGGGAATGCCTGGACGGCGGCGGACGGGTGGTTGCCATGGCTGCCGCGGCCCGGCAGCTATCCAGCAGGCTCAAGGCCTACGCGGCAGTGGAGACCCAGCCGGAATTTCTTACGGGCCTCATTGACGCGGTGGATGAATTTAAGCGCTGCCGCATTTCCACGGAGGATCTGAAGGCCGCAGCCGGGCAGACGGAGGGCAGTCTTGCCCAGAAGCTGGAAGAGCTCGCCCTGCTGATGGAAAGCTATGACAGCCTGTGCGGCCGGGGAAAACGGGATCCCAGGGATCAGATGACCTGGCTCCTGGAGCAGCTGGAAGAGGGGGACTTTGGAGAAAACCATGTGTTTTACATAGACGGATTCCCGGACTTTACCCGGCAGAATCTGGCAATTCTGGAGCATCTGATCCGGGTCTGCCCCAGTGTCACCGTAAGTTTAAACTGTGACCGGGTGGATTCTTCGCTGTTGGCCTTCGAAAAGGCGGGCAGTACCGCCAAGGAATTGCTGCAATGCGCCGAACGTGCCGCAGTGGAGGTACACATTGAGATTGTCCCGCCGAAGGAGACGGTCCTGTCACCGGTGCGAACTGCCCTGTTCCAGGGGCACCTGCAAAAAGGGGCTGCCCAGGGGGCGCTCCATGCCTGCCGGGGTCAGACGCCCTATGAGGTTTGCATGGACGCGGCCCGGCAGATCCGGTCCCTGGTGTCCCAGGGAAGCCGGTACCGGGATATTGCCCTGGTTTGCACAGACATGGCAGTATACCAGCCCCTTGCGGCCCTGATTTTTCAGCGGTTCCACATCCCGGTTTACCAGTCCGGCACAGAGGAGATTTTGCAGAAAAGCGTTATCAGTACGGTGCTGACGGCATTGGAGGCTGTGCTGGGGGGCTTTGAGCAGAAGAATACCCTTCGTTATCTGCGATCCGCTCTGTCGCCCCTGAGCCCGGATGTCTGTGATGAGATCGAAAACTATGTGATACTCTGGGGAATCCGGGGACAAAAGTGGCTTACACCCTGGAAGAACCATCCGGATGGACTCAGCGGCATCAAGTCGGAGGAATCCGACAAAAAACTGGAAGAATTAAACGAGGTGCGCCGCCTTGTGATGGAGCCCCTTGCCCGGCTGGGTCAGGGCTTCCGGGATGCAAAGGACCTGAGGGGACAGATCAGAGCTCTGTACGCCTTTTTGCAGGACATCGGGCTTGAAAAGAGTCTTGCCCAAATGGCTGAGGAACTGGACCAGGCAGGGGATAACCGGGATGCCCAGATTCTCAATCAGCTTTGGGAGATCCTGCTTTCCGCCATGGAGCAGATGTACGATGTGCTGGGGGAAACCTACTGGGACAGCGATCACTTTGTCAGACTCCTTCGGCTGCTGCTGAGCCAGTATGATGTGGGTACCATCCCGCCGGTACTGGATGCGGTGCAAATGGGACCGGTTACGGCAATGCGGTGCAATCAGCAGAAGCATCTGATTTTACTGGGTGCGGAGGAAGGAAATTTACCCGGATACCCCGGCTCCACCGGTGTCCTGACGGACCAGGAACGGGGAGCCCTTCGGGCAATGGGCGTACCCCTCACCGGCGGCGCTATGGAAGGCGTTCAGGCGGAATTCGCGGAGATTTACGGTGTGTTCTGCGGCGCTATGGAAACCATTCGGGTTTATTGCGCCGGGGATCAGCCCTCCTTTGTCTTCCGGCGGCTGGCAGAGCTGGCTGGTGGGGAGGAAGCGGTCCCGGCAGGACAGAGCTTTGCCTCGGCGGATGCCTTCGAGGCGGGGGCATACCTTGCCCGGTGGAGGGGAGAAATGCAGGCAGAGGAACTGGCGGTCCGGGAGGAATACGATGCTGTCTGCCGCCGCCGGGATTATTCCCTGGGAAAGGTGGGAGAGGATGCCATCCGCAGACTGTATGGAGACACGCTGAATCTCTCCGCCTCCCAGATCGACCGGCAGGCGGAATGCCGTTTTTCCTATTTCCTGAAGTATGGTATGCGTGCCAAGGAGCGAAAGGAAGCGGTCATTGATCCGGCGGAGTTTGGCACCTATGTCCACGCGGTTTTGGAGCATACCTGCAAAACGGTCAGGGATATGGGCGGATTCCATAAGGTCTCTCTGGAGGAAACGGAGGAGATTGCCCACCGGTTCAGCGAGGAATACGCCAAGGAGCGGTTCGGTGACCTGGACTCCCAGCGGGTGACCTATCTGTTCCGCCGAAATGTCCAGGAGCTGGACATGGTGGTGGAGGAGCTGTGGCAGGAGCTACAGGAGGCCGCCTTTGGGCCTGCGGATTTTGAGGTAAACTTCGGCGGCGAAGGGGGACTGCCCGCCATTGCGGTGCCCAATGGAAAAATGAATGCCATTTTGCGGGGTTTTGTAGACCGTATGGATATTTGGAACTCCGGCGGAAGCATCTACTACCGGGTGGTGGACTACAAAACCGGCAAAAAGGATTTTGACTACTGTGACGTGTTTAACGGTGTGGGGCTTCAGATGCTTCTGTACCTGTTTGCCCTTCGGGAAAGCGGACATGAGGCTTTGGGAAATCGCCCGGTGGCTGCCGGGGTTCAGTATTTCCCGGCGAGAGCCCCCTTCCTTCCCGCGGATGGCAGACTGACGGCGGAAGCAGCTGCGGAGAAACGGCTCTCCCTGTGGAAGCGCAAGGGACTGCTTCTTGCAGATGAAGCGGTTTTGCAGGCCATGGAGCCTGGAGATGTACCTCACAGGATGGATTACAGTGTGAAAAAGGATGGAAGCTTATCCGGCGATCTTGCCAGCCGGGAGCAGCTTTCCCGACTGAAACGCTACATCTTTCGGACTCTGGCGAAAATGGTGGAGGACATTGCCTCCGGGAATGTGGAGCCAAATCCCTACACCCGGGGCACCAGTCACGATGCCTGTGCCTACTGTCCCTACGGCACTATCTGCCATCAGGCAGGAGTGGAGGGACGGCGGAATTACAAGGCCATGACCGCCCAGCAATTTTGGGACGCGATTGAAAAGGAGGGAATCTGAATGGCGGAGAAGCTGACCCGGGAACAGGCCCAGGCGGTGGAAAACCGGGGCGGAGAGCTTTTGGTTTCCGCTGCCGCCGGTTCCGGAAAAACCAAGGTACTGGTGGACCGGCTTCTCGGCTACCTGACAGATCCCTGGGACCCGGCAAATCTGGATGATTTTGTCATCATCACCTATACCAAGGCCGCGGCAACAGAGCTGCGGGGGAAGATTGCGGCAAAGCTTACAGAGCGAATCTCTCAGGAGCCGGAAAACCGCCATCTGCAAAAGCAGATGCAGCGATTGGTTCTGACGAAGATTTCCACGGTACATAGCTTTTGCAGTGACCTTTTGCGGGAATACGCCTATCGGCTGGACATTGCGGCGGACTTCCGGATGGCAGACGAGAATGAGTGTTTGGAGCTTCGGGAAACCCTCCTGGAAGATCTCCTGGAAAGAGCCTATGAAACGGTAGGGGAAGATCCGGATTTTCGTATGCTGGTGGATACCCAGGGCTTAGGCCGGGATGACCGGCTTGTGCCGGAAATCATCCAGCAGGTTTATGACAGCGCCCGGTGCCACCTGGACCCGGAGGGCTGGCTACAGGCGTGTGCCGCTGCCGCGGAGATTGAGGGGATCACAGATGCCTCGGAAACCGTGTGGGGGGCGTATCTGATTCAGGACCTTCAGGAATATCTGAATTGTCAGATCAGGGGCATGACCGCCTGTGCAAGAGAAGCGGAGTGCTGTGAAGGCCTGGAGAAAGCTGCCGCAAATCTGTGGGATACGGTTCATCAGCTGGAGGCACTGGAAAAGGCCCGGACCTGGGACGAAATTTCCCGGAAGCGAAACATCGACTACGGGCGGCTGACCTTTCCCAGAAAAAAGCCGGACCCGGAGCTGGAGGAGCGGATCAAGGCGGTGCGGGATGCCTGTAAGCAGGGCGTGGCAAAAAAGCTCAGCGCGTTTACGGATTCTTCGGACCAGGTCCTTTCGGACATGGCCCAGGCAGCCGCCGGCGTTCGGGCGCTGATTGGTCTGGTGCGGCGGTTTGACGAGGCTTTTTCCGCCGCAAAGCGGAGCCGCCGGATTCTGGACTTTGGAGATCTGGAGCATAAGACATTGGACCTGCTTATGGGAAAAGCCCGCAAGGGCCCCACCGCTGCCGCATTGGAGATTGGAAGACGATACCGGGAGATTATGGTGGATGAATACCAGGATTCCAACGGCGTGCAGGACGCCATTTTCCGGGCGCTGACCTGGGAGAGAAGAAACTGCTTCCTGGTTGGCGATGTCAAGCAGTCCATATACCAGTTCCGCCTGGCAGACCCGGATATTTTCCTGAAAAAGTATTACGCCTATGGCGCCGTGGAGGACGCCCTTCCGGGCCAGGGAAGAAAGGTGCTGTTGAGTCACAACTTCCGTTCCGGTGGAGAAATCGTGGAGGGAGTAAACGACGTATTCCGGGCCTGTATGCGTCCCAAGGTGGGTGGCCTGTACTACGGCGAAGGGGAGGCCCTCCGGGAAGGAATCCCCCACAAGCCCCTGCCGGAGCCAGGTGTGGAGCTGTACGGACTGATTACCGGGGAAAGCGGATACGAGGAAGAGGCAGCCTTTGTGGCGGACAAAATACAGGAGATGCTGCGTCAGGGTACGTTAATCCGTAAGGAGGACGGCTGGAAACAGGTAGAGCCGGAGGATATTGTCATTCTGCTTCGCTCTCCGGGCAGCGCCGGAGGCGGTTTTCAGAGGGAGCTGGAAAACAGAGGCATCCGCTGCACCACCGGCGGCGGGACAAATCTTCTGGAAACGGAGGAAATCGGCACCCTGCGTTCCTTTCTGGAAATCATTTGGAACCCACGGCAGGATATCCCTCTCATCAGCACTCTGGCAAGTCCCATTTTTGGCTTCACTGCGGACGACCTTGCGGCCTTCCGTGGTGAGCGAAAAAAGGGCAGTGTCTATGATGCCTTGACCGTCAGCGAAGCGCCAAAGGCAAAGGCTTTTCTGGAATGTTTGGGGCAGCTGCGTCAGGAGGCCAGACACAGTACCCTGACAGCCTTGTTACAGCGCTGCCTGGCCCTGACCCGGCTGGACAGCATTTATGCCGCCATGCCGGGTGGTGAGGCGAAAAACGCCAATTTGCAGGCCTTTTATCAGCTTGCCGCCGACTTTGAGAAGGGGAGCCTTCGGGATTTGTCCCAATTCCTGGACTATCTGACCTCCCTGGAATCCCGGGGCCTGACGGTGGACGGGTCGGCGGGAAGAGGCTGCGTTACTATTATGAGCATCCACAAATCCAAAGGCCTGGAATTCCCGGTGGTGTTTCTATGCAATCTCTCCCGGAAATTCAACCGGGAAAGCCTCCGTGCTCAGATTCTTTCGGATAAGGAGCTGGGATTGGGGCTTTCTGTGGCGGACAGGGTCAGCCGCATTCGCTATCCCTCCATTGCCAAACGGGCTATTGCCATAAAAATGGCGGAGGAAAGCGTTTCGGAGGAGCTGCGGGTGCTGTATGTGGCGATGACCCGGGCGAGAGACCGGCTGATTATGACCTATGCCTCCAAAAATTTGGCGGGACATGTCAAGGACCTGGTACTCCGTCAGTCCTCCGACGGCGGAGAGCTCCAATGCCGGGAGGCAAACTGCCTGGGAGACTGGGTTCTGATGGCGGCGGCCCAGCGCACAGAGGCGGGAGCCCTCCATGAACTTGGGGGAAAGCCTCCCGAAACCCACATGGGCATCTATCCCTGGAAAATCTGTGTCACAGAGGCGGCGGAGACTGTCCGGGAAGGGGAGCTTCGATCGGAACCGGACAGGGAGATGCCTGCGGGGGCACTGGAGGAAATTCAGAACGCCCTTGCTTTCCGATATGCCCACGAGGCCGCGACCCAGGCACCCTCCAAGCAGACAGCCACAGGCAGAAAGGGCCGGGTAAAGGACGAGGAAGCCGCCGAAAACACCGGAGCGCCGAAAAGCCCCCTGCGGGTGTGGCGGGAGCCTGCCTTTCTGTCTCAGAAGCTTCCGGGAAAGGCCTACGGTACAGCAATCCATGCGGCGCTCCAATACATCCGTTACGAGAATTGCGGAAGTGAAGCTTCTGTTTCCTGGGAAATTGCCCGGCTGGTGGAGGAGGGGTATCTGCCAAAGGAGCAGGCGGATCTGGTGGACTGCGGAAAGCTGGCCCGGTTCTTTGATACGGATCTGGGCAAAAAGCTTCGCAGCGGAGCGTCCTGCCTCCGGGAGTTTAAATTCTCCATTCTGGACGACGGAAGACACTATGGAGAGAATCTGGAAGGGGAGCAGGTTTTGCTGCAAGGCGTGGTGGACTGCGCCCTTCTGGAACAGGACGGGATCACGGTCATAGACTTTAAAACGGACTATGTGACAGAGGATACCCTGAAGACGGTGACGGAGCGATACCGTCCGCAGGTGGAGGTTTACGGAGAAGCCCTTAGCAGAATCTATGAGCAGCCTACCAAGGGGAAATACCTGTATTTCTTCCATTTGGACCGGTTTGAAGCCATTAAGTAACAGCGCCTCCCCAATTTTGGGGAGGCGTCAGCCTGTTTAGCGGCTGTTCTGGTTGGCGTTCTGGTTGCTGTTCTGATTCTGGTTCTGGTTGGTGTTCTGGGTACCGTTCTGGTTCTGATTGCTGTTCTGGTTCTTGTTCTGGTTATTCATAAGTCTCTTCCTCCGTTTTGTTATCTCACGGCTGTGCCGCAGTGATAGCTTACCCCGCTTTTCAAGATTTATCCTTGGCTTTGAAAAGAATGCTGGCAAGCAGTCCCGCAAGAATGGCTGCTGTGATGCCTCCGGCGGTGGCTTTCAGACCGCCGGTAAAAACTCCCAGAAAGCCATCCTCCTGAATTGCCTCCCGCACCCCTTTGGCAAGGGTGTTTCCAAAGCCGGTAAGGGGAACCGTAGCTCCGGCCCCGGCAAACTCCACCAAGGGCTTGTAGACACCGATGGCGCCTAAAAATACGCCAATCACCACATAGCTTACCAGAATCCTGGCAGGCGTCAGCTTGGTCTTGTCAATGAAAACCTGACCGATGAGACACAAAAGCCCTCCGACCACAAATGCTTTCAAATATTCCATGTCTAACCTCCTGTAATGCATACGGCATGGCAGACCCCGGGAATGGGAAGCCCCTGCTGGGTGGAAGTGGGGGAGAGCAGAGCGCCGGTGCCGCAGAACAGAATCTTTTTCAGCTTCCGTTCCTTTAGCTGTCCCAGCAGATACCCGCATAATGTGATGGCGCTGCATCCGCAGCCGGAGCCACCGGCGTGGACATCCTGCTTGGTATTATCGAACACCATTGTACCGCAGTCCGTCAGCTTTCCGCCCAGGTTGACCCCATCCTCCCGGGCAAGGGCCATAAGCATCTCCTTGCCGAGCTGCCCCAGATCTCCGGTGACAATCTCGTCAAAGTCCTCCGGCCCGGTTTTGAGATCGTCAAAATGGGCCCGGATGGTTGCATAGGCGGCGGGAGCCATGGCAGCGCCCATATTGTTGGGGTCCTTGATCCCCAGGTCCGTTACGGTGCCGATGGTGCAGGCTGTGATTTTGGGACCGCTGCCCTTGCTGCACACCAGAGCCGCGCCGGAGCCGGTGACCGTCCACTGGGCGGTGGGTGTTCGCTGACCGCCGTAGCCCAGGGGGAACCGGTACTGCCGCTCAGAGGAGGCAAAATGGGAGGAGGTCATGGCAACCACCTTGTCGCCAAAGCCGCCGCCTACTGCCATGGAAGCCATCATCAGGCTTTCTGCCATGGTGGAGCAGGCACCATAAAGGCCGATGTGGGGGATTCCGGTGTTGCGCAGGGTAAAGGAGGAGCCGATACACTGGTTCAGCAGGTCGCCGGAAAAAACGAGGTCAAACTCCGTCTGCGGAATGCCCGCTTTCTCCGCCAGCTTTTTCAGTGCCTGCTGCTGCATATGCTTCTCCGCCTGCTCCCAGGTTTGCTGACCGAAATAGGCGTCCCGGCATTTGATATCGAAGGTATGAGCAAGCGGCCCTTCCGCTTCCTTTTTACCTGCGACGGATGCCCAGGCGGTAATGACGGGCGGTTCCTGCAACTGGAAGCTCTGCCGTCCCTGTTTCTGATTTGCCACGAAATACGCACCTTCTTTTTTGTTTTTCCTTAGTATGCACATTCGTGGCCCGATGATTCAGCCATTGGGAATAAACAAAAAAGCTGGTATCCGTTTCGGATACCAGCAAAATTTTTCATTCACTCATGCGCCGTGCACCATAATAATGGTTTGCCCAGTAGCCGGTGGTGAGGTCAGAGTAGGAAACCGTGGAGCGGGAATTGGGGGCGTGGATGAATTGCCCACCGCCTGCGTAGATGCCCACATGGGAAATGCCGGAGGCATATGTACCCGCAAAAAATACGATATCGCCGGGCTGCAAATCGGACTTGTCCACCGCTGTACCCTGCTTGTACTGATCGTTGGGGGTGCGATAGGGGGCATAGCCGCACTGCTTCAGCACATAGTAGACAAAGCCGGAGCAGTCAAAGCCGCTGGGAGAAGCACCGCCGTTTACATATGGGGTTCCCAGATACTGCTGTGCCTCGGAAAGAATCTCAGAACCGCTGGCCCCGGACACACCGGAATCGGCGGATGTGCCGGCACCGGAGGGAAGAGAACCGATGGTCTTGCCATGGCGATAGTATTTGGGGGTGTTGGGAGAAGCTTGGTTTTCATAGGGAATCTCTGTCAGCTCCAGAAAATCGCTGCGGATATAACAGGTCTTGCCGTCATAAATGACCTTGTACCAACCTTCATTCAGACCTAAGATGTAACAGGAAGCACCGCTGGAGGCCACGGCTACGCTATTGTAGGAGGTGGAGGGGCCGCTGCGGAGATTCACGCCGTCGCCGACTACCTTTCCGTAGCCCAGTTCGGCGTTCTCCTTGGTCAGTACCGTCAGGTAGCTTTCGTGCATATAGCCTTCCTGAAGGTTGTAGCTTACCTTGTACCACTGCCCCTCCTTGCTGATGACAACCACACAGTCATTGCCGGGGGCCTGGGCCAGGGTAGCGGAATTTACATTCGGTTCACTGCGCAGCCGCAGGGATGTGGCGTTTACGAATCCGATGCCGTACATGGTGTTTCCGGCGGCGGATGCGGGGAGAATCAGGGCGGCTGTGGACAGCATCACTGCCAGAGCCAGGGTGAGTATCTTTCTGATGATCTTCATACGTTGCCTCCGCGATTGTGTAAGACAGCCTCTTTAAGCGGGCGAAGCTGCCATATTGGCTGGTTTACTTACCAGCCAGTGCCCGTGTGAGCCAGACGCTGCCCAAATCCAGAGCGGTATAGAAACCGTCTTTTTCGCTTTTCTTCACGATGCGATCCCGGCCTCTGGCATTGGGATCGGTAAGCTGAAGCTGTACGGAAACCCGGGTAGCAAGATCCAGATCGCCAACCTTTTTGGTTTCCAAAACCTGAAGCATAACAATGTGACTGTCGGCCATGGAACCGTAATAAACCATGTTGTCCTTACGCATCAGCGGGTGACCTTTATACATGAGAACTGCGTTTTCGTCAGCCATGGAAGTACCTCCTAAACGAAATGTAATGAGATTGTAACATATTGTAA
>CAYRDE010000011.1:0-13924 GCA_964422935.1 uncultured Oscillospiraceae bacterium
CTCCTCTCCCCATAAATCACGTTGTGCTTTATGGGGCCCCCTTGAAGTGGGAAATACACAAAGTATTCCCGCATTTTCCACACTTTCGCTTGAGCCAAAATCTCTCGCTATCAGCTCTTGCCGATTTAATCAGAGCTTCCCTAAATCAATTGCCTGCGAAAGCTGGCGAATCTCTGCAAAAAGATGGAGATATCAAACTTTTAACAGAAATGTGGACGCGTTGACAACGGTCGGGTGATTTCGTATAATAGCAGTATCTTATGAGGGAAGTGAGAAGCATGGAGATTCTGTCTGAGCTGAAAGAGGAGGGCGTGAGTCCGGCACTTCTGGAACAGGTGAAAAAATTCCGGGAGGAAAATGGTTCCGGGAAGTCCTTGCGCCTGCCCTCCCCCCGGTTCCGTTATTATGGTCGGGAAACCTGGGAGCAGGCCATTGCCGCGCTGCTGTGCGGGAAGAATCTGCTGCTGGCAGGGGGCAAGGCTACAGGTAAGAATGTACTGGCGGAGAATCTGGCGCTTGCCTTTGGCCGCCCAGTGTGGAATGTATCCTTCCATGTGAGCATGGACGCTTCCGCCCTCCTGGGTATGGATACCTTTACCGGAGGCAGCGTGGTATTTCGTCCGGGGCCGGTGATTGAATGCGCCCAGTATGGGGGCTTTGGCGTGCTGGACGAGATCAACATGGCAAAAAATGAAGCCCTGGCGGTTCTCCACGCGGCTTTGGACTATCGCCGGGTGCTGGACGTCCCGGGCTATCAGCGGGTGGAGCTGGCCCCGGCTACCCGGTTTATCGCAACCATGAACTATGGATATGCCGGAACCCGGGAGCTGAACGAGGCGCTTGCTTCCCGGTTTGTGGTGCTGCAAATGCCCACCATTTCCCGGGAGAATCTGGACCGCCTGCTGGAGCGGCACAGTCCGAAGCTACGGGAAAAGTACCGGCGTCAGCTGGAGGAGCTGTTCTTTGAGCTGCAAAAAAAGTGTGTCGGCAGCGAGATTTCCACCAAGGCGCTGGACCTGCGGGGGTTGATGGACGCGGTGGATCTGATGGAAGCGGGGGTGCCCTGCGGGGCGGCTCTGGATATGGGCATCACGGATAAGAGCTTTGACGAATATGAAAAGGAACTGATCCGGGACGTGATGGAGGCCCGCCTTCCCCGGGGACTGACCCGGGAGGCGCTGTTTGAAGCATGACGGCCCCGGGAACGGCGGCCCGCCGCCGGGCCATGAATCAGGTCTGGAATGGAGCAGGGGAATACGGCATAGAACCTTTGTTTCTCGCTTTGGACCCGGAGGGAGAGCCGGAGCTTTACCTCAACACCATTGTGGGCTGTGTCCACAAGTGGTATGGAAAAGAAAGGCCCCAGGCGTTATTTTCCCTCTGGGAGGGGGACCGGCGGCAGGCGCTGCTGGATGATCTGGCCTGGCTGATGCTGGAAAATGGGGTGTTTGCCCTGGAGACCCCGGAACGGCCCGTTCTGCCGGAGCTGCGACAGGACTATGGAGCCCGGTTCCTTGCCCGGGAACACAGCTTTTCCCGGCAGCAGTGGATGGTGAAAAACCAGCTGAACTATACCATGCAGGCCGCCCGGTGGCGGTCGGTATTGGGCAGAAGACCGCCGTTTATGACGCCCTATGAGCGCCGCCTTTCGAAGGCGCTTGGCAGCGGCGGAACGGATTGGGATACCCTGAGCCGGAATATCCTGGATACCTTTGCCCGGTTTGGCCTGTTTTACGGGAAGAAACGGCCGGCCTCTGTCCTCCGTCTGCGTCTGGGAGGAAGACTGGGGGCGGTGATGCGCCGTCTGGTTCCCGGAGAGAGCAGCGACAGCGCAAAGGTGGAGCAGAGCGGCGGAGCGGAAGCGGGAAACGAAGCGGCGCCAAGAGAGGGACGGGGCCACCTTCGGCCCAGGCGGTCCAATGAGGAAGACAGCCGGTATATGGAGAGCTGCTTTGGTCCGTCCCTGCTTTCTCAACAGGAGCGACTCCTGGCAGAACAGACCCTTTGCGTCGGAAATCATTCCGGCTGCCACCTGTGGTACTGCGCCGGCGTTCCCACACCGGAACGGGCGCCCAATGGGGAAAGCCGCCGCCTGGCCCAGGAGGCCCAGGAGCAGGCCCGGCGCAACCGGGAGGCCTTTGCGGCAGGGGGCGGTCTGTATCAAAACGCCATACGTCGCCTGGCTGAGGAAATCCGGAACTGCTTGCAGGTACACAGCCAAACCAAAACGGAAACTGCCCGCAGAGGAAAGCTGGACACTGCCCGGGTCTGGCGGGGACCGGTCATGGGGGACGGACGGATCTTTACCCGGGAGCATAATTCCCCAAAACCGGACTTTACGGTGGATCTGCTGCTGGATGCCTCGGCTTCCCGTCTGCGCAGCCAGGAGCTTTTGGCAGCCCAGGGCGTTATCTTGTCGGAGAGTCTGACCCGGTGCGGCATTGGAGTGCGGGTCTTCGGCTACAGCAGCCTTCGGGGCTATACGGTGCTGCGTCGGTTAAAGGACTACGCAGGCAGCAGCAGGGAGATTTTCCGGTATTTTGCCACAGGCTGGAACCGGGACGGTTTGGCACTCCGGGCGACAGCACAGCTTCCCGCGCCCCAGAGGGATCAGAAGCGGCTTTTGCTGGTGCTGACCGATGGGGCGCCCAGTGACAGCCGCCGGATCGCACCGGGAACGGAGCATCCCCTGGGGTGCGACTACGACGGTGAAGCCGGGGTGGAAGACACGGCCCAGGCTGTCCGCGCTCTGCAAAAGCAGAGCATCCGGATAGGTGCTATCTTCATGGGCCCCGGGTGCAACCTGCCGGGGGCGAAGCGAATTTACGGAGAACATCTGGTGAGGGTGCGAACCATGGACGAACTGGCAGCCGCGGCGGGGCAGCTGATTCGGGAAGAAATACGGACATTGGAATAAGACAGGAGGAGAGCTATGGCACTGTTTGAAAAACGGGAAGAGATATTCAGCAAGCAGGACAAAAAGCTGTGGAAGGAAGCCCGGGAAGCCCTGAAAAGCGCCGGGATTCGTGGGGTCCAGGCCCGCCACTGTGATCTGGAGCCGCCGGTATGCGGCTGCGGGGCAAAGCTGGACATCCGGGATTTTGGCCCAAAGGGAAAGATTGACAGGGAGACCTACTTCATCACTGTCCCCGCCCAGGAGGCGGAAAAGGCCCGGGCGGTTCTGGAAGGTCTGGAAAAGGAATCCCCCCAGGTATAAGAAAACATCCCCTGTATTGGAGCGGGTCCAATACAGGGGATGTGCTTTTCCGTTACCGACCGCTTTCCTTGTTCCAGTTCCGGATGACAGGAAGCAGCGTCTCGTACAGCTCCTCACGGTTTCCTTTGGTGATTTCGTAAAAAACGGCGTTGGGATGACTTCGAATCTGATCCAAAAAGGGAACGTCAAAGCGGGCTTTCACCGTGGCGAGAACCGGGACATCCCCGTCCAGACAGGAAAGAACCGAAGCGCAGAAGTCCGGGGAGTTGGTCTCCATGAAGCCCAGCTCGTCCATGACAATGAGCCCGTCGTCCCTGTGCTTTAAATATTCCGTTCCCAGGTTGTCGAACACCTGGGGATTGACATTGTGAATCCGGCTGTCACAGTCGCCAATGTGGTTTTCTTCTCCATAGGTGAGGGGAGTGCCGGAGGCCGGATGCATGTAAATCTGATGAAAACCGGTTTCATCCGCAGCGGTCATTCGGGTGACAAAGCCGTAGACCGGACGGGTATTTTCCTCCAAAAGTCGTGCGATCAGGGTGGATTTTCCTGCGCCCCGTTCGCCGCCAATCAAAATATGTCGTTTCTCCATGGCTCAGGACCTGAGGAAGGCGCCGTCTACCAGAGCTTCGTACTGTTCGTCGGTGAGGGCGCAGTCATAGAAAAGCTGATAGTATTCCAGAATATCGGCCTTTACGTCGTAATCACAGTATTCGGGATACAGGACAGCGGTGAGCCAGATCATGCCCAGATACCGCTGAACGGAGGGAGGAGAACCCATCCAGCAGTGGGGGCCGGAAGGCGTTTTGACGTAGTTGCCGCTCTGGATGGCGGACATTTCGCTCCAGGTGGCGTTCTCGGTGACGGTATCGTAGATGCTGTCAGGGGCAAAGATGACAAAAGGAGGGTTCCACAGGGCAAGCTGCTCCATGCTGACCTCGTTGCCGGTTCCCTTGGAGGTGGGGCTTTCCACCACAGCCAGGTTATTTACCAGCATGTCAATCAGCTCCGCGTGATAGGAACCGTTGGCAAGTACATTCAGACCTTCCTCACCCAGAACGTAGAGAGCGTCCACTTTGTTGTCTCCAACCTGGGCCATAATGTCTGCGGTGCGGCTGTAAACCTTTTCACAGAAGGCCGCCAGGGCTTCACCCTTTTCCTCCTTGTTCAGAAGCTTGCCCAGGGTGCGGAAGGTCTGGGGCATGGTCTCCAGGGTGGCAGTGACAAAGACGGCAGGAATTCCAGTCTGGGTTTGCAGGGCATCCATATCCTCTATGATGGAGCCCTTGGGTTCTCCCACATCAATGAAGATCTGGGGGTCTGCCAGAGCAAGCTCCTCAATGTTCAGATTAGCAGAGCCATAGAGCTGACCAAAGTAAGGCAGGTTCAGACGATCCTCGGGAATGATGCCCCGGGCGGTGTCATCCCATTTGGTAGCCAGTCCCACAAACATCTCCGGGGCAATGGCATACAGGGCGATCTGAGACAGAGGACCGGAGGGAACCAGTCGGCTGATCTGGGCAGGCACTTCCACCTCACGACCGCAGCCATCGGTGAAAAGTACGGTTTCGGCAGCAGCCGGGGCGGTGGTTTCCACAGGGGTCTCCTGAGGAGCAGCCTCGGTGGCGGCGGCAGTCTCCGGCGGGGCGGAAGTGCCGCAGGCGGTGAGGCTCAGCACCAGGGCAAGGGCCAGAACCAGGGACAGTAATTTCTTTTTCATAGGGCTACTCCTTCCTTGTAGGCGCGTTGGACAGCGGGAACACAGACACGGAAGGTGTCCTCCCGCAGACTGCAAACCTCAACCTCCACGTCGTAAAGCCGGGAGATGAGGGAATTGCTGATGGTTTCCCGGGGACTGCCCCAGGCAAGAACTTTGCCCCGGCACAGGGCAAGAATCAGGTCGGAATAGAGATAGGCCTGATCCGGATCATGGGTGGACTGGATCACCGTGTACCCATCCCTTGCCAGTGCCCGCAGGGTCTGCATCACCCGAATGCGGTTGCCGTAGTCCAGATTGGCGGATGGCTCGTCCAGAACGAGAATCCGGGCCTCCTGTACCATGGCCCGGGCGATGAGGCACAGCTGCTGTTCACCACCGCTGATGCGGGCATAGCTCCGATGGGTCAGGTGAGAGATTCCCAGCTGCTCCAGAGTCTTCCGGGCAGCTTCCAGCTGCTTCTGCCCGGGGGCGGAAAAGTAGCCCAGCTGGGCGGTGGTGCCCATGAGAACCATGTCCAGGACACTGAAATTGAAGGCGGGATTGTGGGATTGGGGGATGTAGGCGATTTTCTGAGCCAGCTCCCGGGGGGACAGCGCCTCTATGTTCTGACCGTCTAGCAGAACCTGTCCGGCCTGAGGCTTCGCAAGTCCCAGCATACAGTGAAATAAGGTGCTTTTTCCCACACCATTGGGGCCGAGGACAGAGAGCACCTGACCCTCCCCAAGGGTAAAGCTCACATCCTCCAAAACAGGGTGCTTTCCGTAGGAGAAGGATAGCCCCTTCACTTCCAAACTCATACCTTGTCACCGCCTTTCAGAATGAGACAGATGAAGAAGGGCGCGCCAATGAGGGAGGTAAGGATGCCCAGAGGAATCTCCGTAGACAGCAGGTTTCGGGACACATCGTCCACCAGCAGCAGGAACAGAGCACCCAGCAGCATGGAGGCGGGCATCAGATAGCGGTAGTTATTGCCCACCAGCCGCCGGGCCAGATGGGGAATGACAAGCCCTACCCAGCCGATGACACCGCTGACGGACACGCTGGCGGCGGTGACCAGAGTGGCGGACAGGATCACCAGAATTCGCAGACGCCGGGCGTTGACGCCCATAGCCTGGGCCTCAGCGTCTCCCAGGGTCAGAAGGTTAATGCGCCATCGCAGTAGCAGTAAAGGCAGCACGCCCAGAGCCATGGGAACCAGGGCAAACAGCACATCTCTGGGGGAGCTGCCGTTGAGGCTGCCCATGAGCCAGTAGGTAATGGCGGGAAGCTGATCCATGGGATCGGCAACCAGCTTAATAAAGGAGGTGCCGGAGGACATGAGGGAGCCGACCATGATGCCGGAGAGAATCAATCCCAGCACCCGGGTGCCCTTGGCCCGCTCTCCGAAGAAGATCACCAGGGAGACCGTAAGGAGGCTGAAGGCAAAGGCAAACAGAACAACCATGGAGCTGCCCAGGTCCAGCAGAATGGCAAGGGCCGCACCGAAGGCGGCGCCGGCGGAGGCTCCCAGAATGTCCGGAGCAGCCATAGGGTTTTGGAAAACCCCCTGATAGGCAGCGCCGGCGGAAGAGAGGCAGCAGCCCACCATACAGGCCAGGAGAATCCGGGGAAGCCGATGCTGGAGCAGAAGGGAGGCCTGGGTTTTGCTCCAAAAGGGTTCGATCCGGACGACTTTGGACAGGAGAATGCCTCCCAGCTCCTTCAGGCTGATAGGGTAGCGGCCCAGGGTGACGGACAGCAGGGTGACTACCAGCAGCCCAATTCCCAGGGCCCAGAGGATCAGGGGATTTGTCCATTCCCGTTTTGTCTTTTTCATTGTCCCGACCTCCTGCCCCTCCGGGAGGAAAGGTCAATCCGTTTCCGCTGTCCCAAAGGCTTTGTTTTCGTCCCGGCGTATGAGGAACATGCCGAATTCCTTTTTCTTCGGCAAATAATAAGGAAATTCCCGGTCTCCGGTGGGAACCAGAACGGTGTCCATGTGCCGCTCCAGCTCCGTTTCCGTCATTTTGGCGGTGTAGGCCTTTAAAAATGCCCGGGCATCCTGACGATTATGGAAGGGCTGACCGTATTCCAGGGAATGCTCTGTCAGATGGTATCGGACCCCGGCCTCGTCCAGCCACTGCCTGGTGCTGTCCACATCGAAGCATCGCCGAATCTGGTTGGCCTCCGGGCCGAAGCTGCCCCGGAGACTGCTGTGGGTCACCAGAATCAGCTGCTTCCGCATCAGGCGAAAGTATTTTTCGCAGGCATTCCGACCGCCATGGAACAGGGCAAGTACCGTATCCCACTGACCCATCAGGGTTTCCCCGTCGGCGCAGAGAACGGTGATGTTGGAAATTCCCTGCTCCCGGATATCCGCCTCCAGGCTGCTGAGGGCTGCCGGGGAAATGTCCACACAGGTAATGCTGTCAAAGCAGGGAGCCAGCTCCAGATCAATGAGGCCCGCGCCGCAGCCAATGTCGCACAGAGAGCCCCGGTGGGGGATTCTCTCCAGCAGCAGTTTTTTCAGCTCCCGGTTGTAACCGGTGTACCGGGAAGCGTCCCGAAACCATTGGGTGGATTGCTCGTTCCATACGATCCGCATATACATTCCTCCTGAGAAAATGATATTTGCCAGTTGGAAAAACAAAAAGCTGCTCTGTAAAACAGAGCAGCACCCACAGGTTGGATGTACCATTCCCATGGTGAAATCCAGAATGACCGGCTGTCTCCTTCTCACATTGGAAGGCCTCTCCATTTCCAGAAAGACCCCGGCCCAAGTGCCATAGAATTCTCCGTAGGCGCTGGGGCACGGAAACATATATGTAAATAATAATAAAATTGTACAGTACAAATGGGAGAAAGTCAAGCTTTATTTTTGCAGTATGCACAAAAGCGCCTGGAAGGAAACGGAAACTTCCAGGCACTTTTCAAAAATGACAGGGCTTTTGGGCCTTTTTGGGGTAAAAATCCTATCTTTCTCCCAGCTCGGCGCGTACCTGAATCATCTGGGCGGCAATGGAAATGGCAATTTCCGCGGGGGTTTCCGCCTTGATATTCAGACCGATGGGGGAGGTGATCCGGGCAAAATCCCGGTCGGTAAAGCCGTATTCCTCCCGGAGCTTCTGGAAAACACCGGCCTTCTTGTGGGCGCTGCCGATGACGCCGATGTAGCAGGCGGGGGTACGGAGAACCTGGGCCTGGATGACCGCGTCATAGGCGTGGCCCCGGGTCATTACGCAGACGAAGTCCTTTTCCGTCAGGGTGACGGTTTTAAAAATGTCGGTAAAATCGATCAGACCCACGGACTGAGCGGTGGGGAACAGAGCCTGATTGGCGAATTCCGGACGGTCATCCAGGGCCACACACCGGAAGCCTACATGACTCAACACCGGCACCAGCTCCTGGGCCACATGACCGCAGCCGAATACATAGACCTTCCCGGCGGCGCTGGTCTGCTCCGCGTAGAAGTCCCGGCCCTCCTCCGTTACCCGAATCGGCTTATGACTGAGCTTCTCCTCCAGCCACTTAGGGCCGTCGATGCCCAGAAAGCCATCCTCCCGGGTGTACAGGCCCAGACGACCGCCGTTGGAAATTTCCGTAAGGAGCCACAGATCGTCGCCTGTTTCCAGAAGAGCCAGGGCCTTTTCCGTAATGGCGAGAACCTGAGGGTCAAAGGCGGGGAGGAAGCGGAAATACACCTTCACCGCGCCGCCGCAGATCATGCCCAGGTTCTGGACATCATCCCTGGTCAGGGAAAAGTCCTGTTCCACAGAGGTCTTATCCCGCAGCAGTCCCAGGGCAATCTGCTGGGAGCGATACTCCACGGCGCCACCGCCGATGGTGCCGCAGATGCGTCCCTCCCTGCCTACCAGCATCCGGGCGCCGGCGCCGCGGGGGGTGGCTCCGGAGGAGGCGATGACGGTGACCAGTACCAGATCTTCTCCGGCGGTCAGCTTCTGCCGCATGTTCAGGAACATTTCTTTCATATGGCAATCTCCTTTTCACAAGTTTGATTGAATAGATTCGCCAGGGCCTGGGCCTGGGTATGGCGGACTTCATGGGCCGCCAGAGCCTCCGATGATTGACATTTTTTACGACTTTGGGCGAAGCGCTCCTCCAACGTGACGTCTGCCGTGCCCTGAATCAGCTTGTCTGCCAGGAAGACCAGGGCGGCTTCATTGAGGACCAGCCTGTCCAGGTCGTGGTGCTGCCGGACGATGTCTCCCTGCCGGGGATAGCCCAGCGCGGTCAGCCACTCCCCTCCAATCCGGGAATGGCAGGGCCGGGTCCTTGCGATGTCATGGAGCAAGGCGGCGGTTTCCACCAGGTCCCTGTCCAGAATGCAGCCATTTTCCGCCAGGGCCTCCCACAGAGTAAGGGCCTGCCTGGAAACGGCCTGGCAGTGCCGCTCCACCGGTTCCGGGGTTCCGGCGGCGTCCAGAAGACGCTGGCAGAGAGCCGGTGTCAGGGGTGGGCAGAGGGTATTTGCCATGGATTCCAGGTGAAATTCCCCGTCCCAGCAAAATACACAGTAGGAGGCATAGGGAAGGAAAAACTGCCGGCCTTCCTCGGCTGGAAGTCCCAGGGCGTGGCACAGCAGGCTTTGATTGACGGTGGCATGTCCCACCACGGCAATGTCGCCCGTCGTCATGGAAAGGGCCTGGTTCAGAGCGGCGAGGAACCGCCGCTGCCCCTCCGCCGGACTTTCCGCTCCGGGAATGGGAAAGCGAAGATCTCGTCCCCGGGCTTCAAAAACCGCGGGCCACTGCTGCCGGATCTGGGAAAAGGGTAGCCCGTCCCAGTCTCCCGCGAACATTTCCTCCAGCCCCTCCAGCACAGTGGGGCAGGGAGAGAGACAGGCGGCGGTTTCCCGACTCCGGGTCAACCTGCTGCAAAACACCCGTTCAAAGGTTTTCTCCCGCATGCCCCAACCGGCGATACAGGCCTGCATGCGGCCCAGAGGCCCCAGAGGGAGATCCGTCAGCCCAAGGCAGTATTTTTCGTTCCGGGGAAAGTCCGGAAGGGCGTGGCGGAATAAGTAAATTCTGCGCATCAGAATACCTCACGGAAGTAGCTTTGAAAAAGACGACTGGCATCCTCCCGAAGCTGTGCCACATACCGGATATACACCTCCAGGAACCGGCGGCCCTCTGCCGTCAGATAGCTGCTGCCGCCGCCGTTTCCGCCCTGGGTCCGCTCAATCAGGGGCATATGAATCTGGGATTCCAGCTTTCGGATCATATTCCAGCCGGTGGAATAGGAGATCTGCATCCGTTTGCAGGCGGTTTGGACGGAATGGGTTTCATCCACCATCGTAAGCAGCAGGCTCAGACGCTCATCAAAAAAGATCTGCTCCTGGGCCAGGGATACGGAAACCACAGGACGAATCAGCTGCTGGTTATGGTAATGGAGGAGGGCCTTATAATCCTCCGGTGTGTCCGCGTCATGGAGGATACCCCGATCCTCTACGGGAACCGGGGTCATGGGAACGCCGCATTGGGCGATGGCCTCTTTCAGGCCGCCGTTTCCCTCGTAGCACAGGAGCTTCTCCAGAAGCGCCGAAGCGAAAATGATCGGATGCCCGCTTTCCCCGTCACAGACGGGGCAGGCAAGTTCCCTGGGACATTCCAGCAGAGCCTCTACCGTGCGCTGGGTGAACAGGGGAATATCCACCGGGGTGAAGAGAATCCGGTCACACTTATCTTTCAGATAGCCAAGCCCAATTTTGGCGGAGTCAAACATCTGGGTGGTGGCATAGTCGGGATTGCGGAGAAATACAATACCGTTGCCGGAAAGGTGCCGTTCCAGGATCTCTGCGTTGTAGCCTGTGACCATGGCGATTTTGGAAACCCCAGCCTGGTGAAGTGTGGCGATGATCCTCTGGGCAATGGAGATAGAGCCGATGTTCAGCATGGGCTTGAAATCTCCCATCCTCGATGATCTTCCCGCGGCTACAATCACTGCACCGACCCGCATGGCGAATGCCCCCTTTTCCGGTGTCCGCCCCCAGGGGGGATAAACAGACAAAGTAATGAAATCATTATAGCGCGTTTCTTCGACTTTGTAAAGAGAAAAAGCACAAAAACGGCGGCTCCCGGTTCTGTGACATCTTGCATTTTGACGAAAACACCGATATAATAACGAAAACAGGATGCAGGGGGATGAAAAAATGGAACAGATTTATGTATGGGGAACGGGATGCGTGGCAGGGGAGCTGCTGGAAAATGGTCTGGATCTGCAAAAGATTACGGGCTTTCTGGACAGCGCCCCCGGCAGGGATACCTTCCTGGGGAAGCCGGTATTTTCCCCGGAGTATCTGCGAAACGTCGCATTTGATCTGGTGATTGCGGCAAGCCGGAGAAGTCAGGAAATGCTGAAACGCTATCTGGAAATGGGATTGCCCAGAGAGAAGCTGCTGCTTGCCAGAAACAGCCAGACCATAGCGGATCTGAATGAAAGCAGGGCCTATGCCGCCGGGATTTTGGGGCAGGCGGTGGTCAGTGCCATGATTCCGGAGGCCTGTCTGGTCCCCCGCCCGGTGAACGATCCGGGCCTTCTTTCGGAGGCGGAGCTGGAAAACGACTATGTGCGCTTCAAAACCCTGGAGCTGGTAGCCCGGGAATTGGAATCGGTGCCCGGGTGCGCTGCGGAGCTGGGGGTCTATAAGGGAGGCTTTGCCCGTTGCATTCAACTGGTGATGCCCCGGCGGAAACTATACCTTTTTGACACCTTTGCGGGCTTTTCCGCGGAGGAGCTGGAGCGGGAGAGAAAGCAGGGCCGTGCCGGAGAGGGCTTTGCCCAGGCCCACCAAAATACAGGGGTGGCGGCGGTATTGTCCCGGATGCCCCGACCGGAAAATGTGGAAATCCGGCAGGGTCTGTTCCCGGATTCCCTGAGGGGCCTGGAGGAGAGGTTTGCCTTTGTTTCCCTGGACGCGGATCTGGAGGACTCCACCTACGCGGGGCTAAAGTATTTCGTACCCAGAATGAACCGGGGAGGATGCCTGTTCCTCCACGATTACGGCGATGTCAGGCTTTTGGGTGTTCGGGAGGCGCTGCGGCGTTATCAGCAGGATACGGGTGTGGTCCTCCACGGGATTCCCCTGTGTGACCGAAACGGCACGCTCGCCATCCGCTTTTAAGGGAAACTGTGGAAAAGCCACAATTTCTCTATCTGCTTTTGTACGACTTGTAATCCTATACAATTTGCTTTTCTCAAATGTGGGTTGTATAATGTATACAAGAAAGAATGCGTAAACACATTCTTTTTATGTAAGAAATTACGAGGGACACAGTATGGACGAGATTTTTGAACTGATAGCGGATGAAATCACAGTCGAGATCACGGACAAAAAGACAGGACAGGTCTTCAAAAGAGAGCTGCCTGTCGCGTATTACGAAAATGCCAATTTCCTGCGACTGCGGGGCGAGAACCTGGACGGAAGCCTTTCCGAACTGATTTTCTACACACCCAGAGGAATTCAGCGTGTAAAGGATTTGACGGGGAAGGGGGCCGACCACGACAATTGCGGCGGACATGGGCATTGAGGAAGCCATCAACCGGAATTAAGGGAAACCCTGATTAAATCGTCTGCGGCTGAGCAGCGGATCTTTTGCCCCAAGCGTTCCGTGTAAAAAATGGAAAATACGTCCAGTATTCCCACATTTTTCACACTTTCGCTTGAAACAAAATCTCTCGCTGTCAGCTCTTGCCGATTCAATCAGAGCTTCCCAAAAACAGGAGGGAAATGAAATGATTAAGAAGACACTCATTATCAACGGTGTTGCCAGAACCCTGGTGCTAAACGGCGACGAAAAGCTTTCCACTGTGCTGCGTGAGCGCCTGCTGCTCACCGGCTGTAAAATTGGCTGCGGCGAAGGCCATTGCGGCGCCTGTAACGTCATTATCGACGGCAAGGTGGTCCGCTCCTGTATTCAGAAGGTCAGCAAGCTTCGTGACAATGCGGAGATCACCACCATCGAAGGCGTGGGCACCATCTCCGACATGCATCCTCTCCAGGTGGCCTGGATGGCCCATGGCTGTGCCCAGTGCGGCTTCTGTACCCCCGGCTTTATTATGAGCGCCAAGGGCCTGCTGGATCAGAACCTGAGCCCCACCAGAGAAGAGGTCCGGGACTGGTTCCAGAAGAACCGGAACCTGTGCCGCTGCACCGGTTATAAGCCTCTGATCGACGCCGTTATGGATGCCGCCGCGGTTATGCGGGGAGAGATGACCAAGGAGGACCTGGTCTTCAAGCCCACCGGCGACAGCATCAAGGGCACCAAGTACATCCGTCCCTCCGCCGCTCAGAAGGTCACCGGCACCTGGGACTTCGGCGCTGACGACGCTCTGAAGATGCCCGAGGATACCCTCCGGCTGGCTCTGGTCCAGGCAAAGGTCTCCCATGCCAACATCAAGGGCGTGGATACCTCCGAAGCAGAGAAGATGCCCGGCGTCTTCAAGATCATCACTGCCAAGGATGTCATCGCCTCCGGCGGCAAGAACCGGATCAATGGTCTGGTCATGCTGCCCCTGAACAATAAGTGTGACGGCTGGGACCGTCCCGTTCTCTGCGACGAGAAGATCTTCCAGTTCGGCGACGCCATTGCCATTGTGGCTGCCGATACCGAAGAGCACGCCCGTGCCGCCGCTGACGCGGTGAAGGTGGATATCGAAGAGCTGCCCGCCTACATGAACGCCATGGACGCCATCGCCGAGGATGCCATCGAAATCCATCCCGGCACCCCCAACGCCTACTACGAGACCAGCTGTATCAAGGGCCCGGACTTTGACTTTGACTCCGCTCCCAACGTGGTGGAAATCGAGAGCTACTGCTCCCGTCAGCCCCACCTCCATCTGGAGCCGGACTGCGGCTATGCCTACATTGATGAGGACGGAATGCTCACCATCCACTCCAAGTCCATCGGCATCCATCTGCATATGCCCATGATCGCCGACTGCATCGGCGTGACGGGAAGTGTGAAAGGCGAAAAGATTTTCTAAGG
>CAYRDE010000011.1:13934-32500 GCA_964422935.1 uncultured Oscillospiraceae bacterium
CGCCTGGTGCAGAACCACTCCGGCGGCACCTTCGGCTACAAGTTCTCTCCCACCAACGAGGCCATTCTGGGCGTTGCCGCCAAGATCTGCCAGCGGCCCGTATCCCTGGTCTTTAACCAGTTCCAGAACATCACCTACACCGGCAAGCGGTCTCCTGCCTTTATGCACATTAAGCTGGCTGCGAACGAAAAGGGCAAGCTGCAGGCCCTGTGGGGCGACAACTATGTGGACCATGGCCCCTACTCCGAGTTTGGCGACCTGCTGACTCATCGCCTGAGCCAGTTCACAGGCGCGGGCTATGGCATCCCCACCATCCGCAATAAGAACACCACCGTCTTTACCAACCACGCCTGGGGTTCCGCCTTCCGGGCCTACGGCTCTCCCCAGTCCTTCATGGGCTCCGAAATTGCCATTGACGTGCTGGCTGCCAAGATGGGCATGGACCCCTTCGACATCCGGGAGCTGAACTGCTACAAGGAGTCCGAGGGTACCACCATTCCCACCGGCTACAAGCCCGACGTCTACTGCCTGGAAGAGATGTACAAACAGGCCCGTCCTCTGTACGAGGCTGCCAAGAAGCGGGTGGCGGAAAAGAACGCCGCCTCTGACGGCAGATTCAAGTACGGCATCGGTGTTTCCAGCGGCGTCTACGGCTGCGGCCTGGACGGCGTAGACTCCTCTCAGGCCTATGCCGAGCTGAACCCCGACGGCACCGTTACCATGTACGCCTCCTGGGAGGATCATGGTCAGGGCGCGGACATGGGCGTGCTGGTTTCCGCCCATGAGACCCTCCGTCAGGCAGGCATCAAGCCCGAGCAGATCCGTCTGGTGATGAACGACACCAAGGTTACGCCCAACTCCGGCCCCGCCGGCGGCTCCCGGAGCCAGGTCATGTCCGGTAACGCCTGCCGTCTGGCTGCGGAAAACCTGCTGAACGCCATGCGGAAGGAAGACGGCACCTACCGTACCTATGACGAGATGAAGGCGGAAGGCATTGAGACCAAGGTCTTGGGCCAGTGGGTTGCCACCTACTGCGCTACCCATCCCGTGGATCAGGCGACCGCCCAGGGCGATCCCTTCTCCGTGTATATGTACACCATCTTCCTGCCCGAGGTCTGCGTGGATACCCAGACCGGTAAGGTAAAGGTGGAGAAGTTCACGGTGGTGGCAGACGTTGGCACCATTATGAATAAGCTGCTGGTTGACGGCAACTTCTACGGCGGTCTGGCCCAGGGCATCGGCCTGGCCCTCAGTGAGGACTTCGATGATCTGAGCAAGCATACCTCCCTGATTAAGTGCGGCATCCCCTATCCCAATGACGTGCCCGATGACATCGAGCTGCACTATGTGGAGACCTACCGTCCCGAAGGCCCCTACGGCGCTGCGGGCTGCGGCGAGGCACCTCTGGACGCCCCCCATCCGGCAATCCTCAACGCCATTTACAATGCCACCGGCGCCCGGATCACCCGGATTCCCGCACGGCCTGAGGTTGTGCTGGCTGCCCTGGAAGAACTGAAAAAGTAAGAAATTAAGTCTATAACCATTGCTGATAGAGAGGCTCCAGGGCCTCTCTATCAGCCGTATTTAGGAGACCGCCTATGAAGATCGAAGAAAGAGGCTCTACCCATGTCTACCGGCAGAAACGGATGTTTACCAAGGAGGAGCTGGAGGAGGTGGAGGGGCTGTGTGTCCATGAGCAGAGCCCTTACTGCAATGCCGCCTGTCCCTTGAAGCTGGATACCAAGGCTCTGATGAAGGCTGCCGGAGAAGGGGACTGGACAAAGGCCCGGACGCTGTACGAGAAGATTACCCCTCTGCCCCATATTCTCGCTTCCTGCTGTGACGCCCCCTGTGAGGGGAAGTGTAAGCTCGCTTCTCTGGGGGACGGGGTAGCCATCCGGGCGGTGGAACAGGCGGCGATGCACTTCGGAGAGAAGCCCAGAGGGGGCCTGATCCGGTTCAAAAAGAAAAAGACAGTGGCAATCTTCGGCTCCGGCCTGTTCCCGGCCTTCCTGGCGGGAGAGCTGTGCCGTAAATCCTACCCGGTGACGGTTTTCTGCCGGGAGAAGGATGTGGAAGGCTTCATTCGGGGCAGCGGCAATCTCAGGGGAGACTGCCTCGCTGCCGATGCTTTCGCCATGGCGAAAATGGATATCACCTTCCGGTTTGAAAGCAGTCTGACTTGGGAACAGGTGGCGGCGGAGCGGGAGAAATGCCACATTGCCTGTTTTGCCAAAGACATTGCGGAGGAACTCTATCCCGAATGTAAAGTGGATGAAGCGGTGATGGTTGACCGTGCCCTGGGTATCGTGGCAGGAGAAAGTGAAAGTGTGCTGGGCGCTGCCTTTGCCGCAAAAAAAGCGGCCCTGAGCGTGGATCGATTGGCCCAAAACCTGGACCCTGGCAATACCCGGGGAGAGGAAGGCCCCACCCAAACCAGGCTTTACACCAACACCGAGGGCGTGGAAAACCTGAAAAGGGTTGTCCCTGCCGGAGAGCGCTATACCAGGCAGGAGGCCCAGGCAGAGGCCCAACGGTGCATCCAGTGTCACTGCGACGAATGCATCAAGGGTTGTGCCTACCTCCAGCATTACCGGAAATATCCCAAGGTGCTGACCCGGGAGATTTATAATAACGTCAGCATCATCATGGGCGACCATATGATGAACAAACCCATCAACGCCTGTTCCCTCTGCGGACAGTGCGCTGTGACCTGCCCCAACGGCTATAACGTGGCGGAGGTTTGCCACCGGGCCAGACAGAACATGGTCTTTACGGACAAGATGCCCCTGGCGCCCCATGAGTTTGCCCTGATGGATATGCTGTTTTCCAACGGGGAGGCCTTCCTGTGCAGGCCCCAGCCGGGATACGAAACCTGCCGGTATGTGTTTTTCCCGGGGTGCCAGGCCACTGCCATTGCCCCGGAGACGGTGAAGGCTGCCTATGCGGACCTGTGCCGGCGGCTTCCCGGAGGCGTGGGGCTTTTGCTGGGCTGCTGCGGGGCCATCTGCGATTGGGCGGGCCGGTATGAGATGTACGACGATACCAAGGCCTTCCTCCAAAGGGAGCTTCATAAGCTGGGAAATCCCACCATCATTGCCGGGTGTCCCACCTGCAAGAAGGAACTTTCCGGTGAGGACGGCAGAAAGGTAGTGGGAATCTGGGACATTCTGGAGGAAATCGGCCTGCCGGAGGAAGGAAAGGGACTGGACCGACCGGTGGCACTGCACGATTCCTGCGGGGCCAGAGGAGATGCCCAGACCCAGAACGCCATCCGGCATATATTAAAGGAGCTGGGCTGCACCGTGGAGGAGACGCCCTATTCCGGGGACCGCTCCCCCTGCTGTGGCTACGGCGGCCTGACAGCCTATGCCAACCGGGAGGTGGCGGGGGAAATGACCGACCTGTGCCTGAATCGGTCTGAGGCACCCTATGTCTCCTACTGCATGGCCTGCCGGGACCGGTTCGCCCGGAAGGGCCGGGAATCCTACCATGTGCTGGAGCTGGTCTATGGCACCGATGCCGGTTCTCCGCCGGACATCAGCGAAAAACGATATAACCGCCTGGGGCTGAAGCAGGAACTTCTGCGGGAGCTTTGGGGGGAAGCAAGTGAGGAAACACCATTGGATTATGAAATTGCGTATACGCAGGAAGCCCTCCAGATGATGAACGACAGGATGATCCTGAAAAGCGATGTGGTGGAGGTAATGAACGCCCTCCGGGAGACGGGAGAAGCCATCTATGACGGGGAGGCGGATCTGCTGATTACCCGCCGCAGAATCGGAAACGTAACCTTCTGGGTGAAATACCGGGAGACGGAAACAGGATATCTTGTTTGCCGGGCTTACAGCCACAGAATGAACATCGTACAGAGGTAGACTATGGAAGAGAAAAGCTACTATACCATTGATCCCCTGGGGAAGCTGCGCTGCGCCAAGTGCCGTGTACCCCTGGTGAAGGGCAAGGCAAAATTCATGTATCTGGACAATGGATTCCCGGTGGAGTTGCCGGTATGCCCCAACTGCGGCTTTGTCTATGTGCCGGAGGAGCTGGCATTGGGCAAGGTGCTGTCCGTGGAGAAGGCATTGGAGGATAAGTGATGGACAGTCACCCGGGAGGAAGGGAACATACCCTGAGGCTACTGTCCCTGGGAGGCTTACAGCCCGGAAGCAGGGTGCTGGACATGGGCGCGGGGGACGGAACAGGCGTAGCTCTGATGAAGGAACTGGGCTATGAGGCCCAGGGCATTGACCTGTGCCCCAGAGGGGAGAACGTTCTCTGGGGAGACTTCCTCCGCAGTCCCTGGGAAGAGGGGCGCTTTGACGGAATCCTGTCTCAGTGCGCCTTTTACCAAAGCGGAGATGTTCCCGGCGCGATCCGGGAGGCGCACCGTCTTCTGAAACCGGGCGGTGTGCTGATGCTGTCAGATGTGTGGTTTACCGACCCGCTTCCTCTTGTGGAGGCGGCGGGCTTCCGGGTAGAATATTGGGAGGACATAACCCCCCAATGGAAGCAGTATTACATTGAGGCCATCTGGCGGGGAACGGAGGAGTGCGTAAGCGGAAAGGGAAAATGCAGATATCTGCTGCTGATTTGCAGAAAGGAGGGGCAGGATGGACCTGTTTGACCGCATTCTGGAGCTATCCAGAGAAAATTATTATTGTGCGCAAATTCTGGCGATTTTACTGCTGGACACCCTGGGAGAGGAAAACCCCGGGTTTGTCAAGGCCATGGGAGGCCTCAACGGCGGCGTCGGCTTTTCCGGCGGCTGCTGCGGCTGCCTCACGGGAGGAGCCTGCATTCTGTCCTACGTCACGGGAAAGGGTGTGGAGGATTACTACGACCACCCGGCGAACAAGCCGGTTATGGGGCAGTTTACCCGGTGGTTTGAGGATGAGATCGGCAGCGAGTACGGCGGCATGGAATGCCGGGACATCATTCGGGGGAATCCTGCCAAGCGGGTGGAATACTGCCCCCAGATTATTGCGGCTACCTACGAAAAATGTATGGAGCTGCTCAGTGAGAGAGGACTCATTTAAATGCGGATTGCAAGAACCAGAAGCGTCTGCCCGGAATGTCTGCAGGTGATTCCCGGAGACATCTGCACCGGGGAGGATGGCTTCCTCTATCTGAAAAAGGCCTGCCCCGACCACGGCAGCTTTCAGACTCTGATTTGGGAGGGGGATCTCCAAAGCTACGAAAGCTGGGATCAGCAGTCCCAGGTATCGGAACCGCCGGTCAACGGGAAGCAGCCGGAACAGGGCTGCCCCTATGACTGCGGCCTGTGCACGGCCCACAAGCGGAAGGGCTGCTGCATGCTGCTGGAGCTGACCAACCGGTGCAATCTGCGCTGCCCGGTTTGCTTTGCCTCGGCGGGAGAGCAGGAACCCAAAGACCTGCCTTTGGAGGAGATCGGGAGGCAGTACGACTTCCTGCTATCCCACGGCGGGCCCTTCAACATCCAGCTATCCGGGGGCGAGCCTACCATGCGGGACGATCTGCCGGAGATTATCGCCCTGGGCCGGGAAAAGGGTTTTTCCTTCTTCCAGCTGAACACCAACGGCCTGCGGCTGGCATCCGAGAAAGGATACGCGGAAAAGCTGAAAGCGGCAGGGCTGAATACGGTTTTTTTGCAGTTTGACGCGGTTACCGACGGACCCTATGAGATCCTTCGGGGCAGGAAGCTGGTGGAGGAAAAGAAAAAAGCCATTGAAAACTGCGCCAAGGCGGGCCTGGGCATTGTGCTGGTGCCGGTGATTGCCGCCGGGGTCAACGAGGACCAGGTGGGGGACATTCTGAAATTCGCCCTGGCCCATATGCCTGCTGTCCGGGGGGTCCATTTCCAGCCCCTGAGCTATTTCGGACGCTGCGACCTGACCCGATCGGAGAAGCCTGTCACCATCCCCCGGATGCTGCGGCATATAGAGGCCCAGACCGGGGGCCTGATGAAGGCCGCGGACTTTACCGGCGGCGGGGCGGAAAGCCCCTATTGCTCCTTCCACGCAAGCTATATGCGGCGGCAGGACGGGAGCCTCCGGGTGCTGGCGCAGAAGAGCAGCGGATGCTGCTGCGGCACCACTTCTCAGGACTCCATGCTGTTTGTTGCCCAGCAGTGGAGTCGGGAGGAGCCGGAGGCCTTCCCCGAGGACGGCGGTCTCAGCGAAACCTCCGCATTGGATCGCTTCCTTGCCCAGGCCCGGGAAAACACCTTTGCCGTGTCCGGAATGGTATTCCAGGACGCCTATAACCTGGACCTGGACCGGTTGAAGCGGTGCTATATCTGCGAGGTGGACATGGAAAAGGGCATGGTACCCTTCTGTGCCTACAATCTGACAGACAATCAGGGGAGGTCCCTGTACAGAAGATGAAGCGTTCCAGAATTGATGAACTGATCCGGAGTCAGGAAGGCCTGCCCGAGGTGACCGCCCGGGACATCCGGGCCATGCAGCTGAGAAAGCTCAACGACCTGCTCCGGCGGGAAAAAGAAAGAGACGGCTACTACGGCAATCTGCCGGACCACCTGGACAGCCTGGAGGGGCTTGTCAACCTGCCCTTTACCACGGATGAGGACTTGGCGGGCCATGTGGGGGAGATGCTGCTGGTATCCCAATCGGAGATTCAGCGGGTGCTGTCCGACGCCACCAGCGGCACCACCGGCAGAGCCAAACGGGTGTTTTATACGGCGGGGGATTGCGAACATACCATTGAGCTGTTTATGGCGGGGCTGGGAGAGCTGGTGTTTCCTGGCAGCGTTACCATGATTTGTATGCCCTTTTCCGGACCTTACGGCCTGGGGGAGCTGATCTCCGAGGCCATTACCCGATTGGGGGCAAAGCCCCTGAAGGTTGGAGTGGGGCGGACCTACGGAGAGCTGGGGGAGATTCTGAAAGCAGAGCAACCGGACACCTTTGTGGGAATGCCGGTGCCCCTGCTTTCCATGCTGCGCCTGCATGGAAAGCAGAGCTTGGAACGTGCCCTGGTCAGTGCTGACGCCTGCCCGGATTCTGTGACGAAAGGCTGTGAAAGCATCCTGGGAACCAGGCTGTATCCCCATTACGGCTCCCGGGAAATGGCGCTGGGCGGAGCCATTACCTGCGACGCCCATGAGGGAATGCACCTGCGGGACAACCACGTCATTGCGGAGATCGTTGACGAACAGGGCCTCCCGCTGCCGCCCGGGGAAACCGGCGAGCTGGTGATTACCACCATCGGCATGGAGGCCATGCCCCTGATCCGGTATCGGACCGGGGATTACACGAAGATCCTTCCCGGTCCCTGCCCCTGCGGCAGCGAGGTGACTCGCCTGGCATCGCTCCGGCGGAAGCCCTCGGAGGAGGACAGCTACGAGCTGGACGAAAGGCTGTTCGGGCTGCCCTGGCTGGTGGACTTCCGGGCCATGAGAAGGGACGGAAAGCTGGTCCTGGAGGGGCTGACACTGCCCGGAACGGATCTGGAACCGGCAAGAAGAGAGATGGAGAAGAAGCTGGAGGAAGTCTGGGAAGTGTCCCTTCGGTGGGCGGCGCCGGAGGACAGGGGAATGCATCCCGGAAAGCGCCGGGTGGCCCGAGGCTGAGATCCGGCGTTCTTCCAGGGGAAAGAGCCGGGGGAACCGTGGCGTTTCCCCGATTATCGCACTTTTGTATGGACTTTTCAGAACGTTTCAGGTATAATAAACATGCGCATTCCTGTGGATACTGCGTTAGCGCTTTTCAGAGAGACAACAGTTTGACGATAGAGACGGATGGTCCGGAACCGGGAGCCTGCGCCGGAAACCAGGCAGGTAAAATACAAACATAAGGAGATTTGGGTTATGGGACTGATAAAAGCAGCACTCAGCGCAACTGGCGGCGTACTGGCTGACCAGTGGAAGGAATACTTTTATTGTGACGCGCTTCCTGTGGACACTCTGGTGGTCAAGGGACAAAAGCGGGTCAGCGGACGTTCCAGCAATACCAAGGGCAGCGACAATATTATTACCAAAGGCTCTGTGATTGCGGTGGCTGACGGTCAGTGCATGATGATCGTGGAGCAGGGCAAGGTGGTAGAGGTGTGTGCCGAGCCTGGCGAATATACCTATGACAGCTCCACCGAGCCTACGATCTTTGCCGGTGAGCTGGGAGACAGCCTGATGGACAGCTTCCGGACCCTGGGCAAGCGGTTCACCTTCGGCGGTGAGGCTCCCAAGGACCAGCGGGTGTATTACGTCAACACCAAGGAAATCACCGGCAACAAATTCGGCACGGCAAGCCCCATCATCTTTGAGGTGGTCAACAAGCGCATTGGCATGAGCAGAACCGTTCAGATTCGCTGCAACGGCATTTACAGCTACAGGATTACGGACCCTCTGCGGTTCTACGTCCGTCTGTGCGGCAACGTGACCACGGATTTTAAGAGAGATCAGATCGATGCCCAGCTCAAGTCGGAGTTTATGGATGCCCTCCAGCCTGCCTTTGGAACGCTGGCGGAGCAGGAGCTTCGGCCCGCCCAGATCCCGGGGAAAGCAAACGAACTGAAGGCCGCCATGAACGACGCGCTGCGGCAGGAGTGGATTGAGAACAGAGGTATTTCCATTGGAAAGATCGCACTGAACCCCATCACCCTGACGGAAGCCGACATGAAGAAGATCAACGAGATGGAGGATGCTGCCACCATGGGGGCCAATCCCTTTATGATGGCTGGCAGAATGACCGACGCCACGGCGGAGGCCATGCAGACCGCAGCCGGCAATTCTGCCGGCGCCATGAACGGCTTTCTGGGTATGGGCATGGTTGGTATGGGCCAGGGCGGCGGCTTCGGTGCGGCTCAGAACCTGTACCAGGCCGGTGTACAGCAGGCCCAGCAGCCTCAGCAGTCCGCTGCCCCTGTTCAGCCTGGCAGCTGGAAATGCGATTGCGGCGCAGTAGCCACGGGGAAATTCTGCCCGGAATGCGGTGCGAAAAAGCCGGAACCCAAACCCGCCGGTGACAGCTGGAAGTGTGCCTGCGGCGCCACCGTCACCGGAAAGTTCTGCCCCGAGTGCGGTGCGAAGCGTCCGGAGCAGGTTACAGGCTGGAAATGCAGGTGCGGCGCGGTGAACAAGGGGAAATTCTGTTCGGAATGCGGCGCCAGAAAGCCTGCCGACGAGCCTCTGTACCGGTGCGACAAGTGCGGCTGGGAGCCTGCGGACCCCAAGCATCCGCCGAAGTTCTGCCCGGAGTGCGGCGACCCCTTTGATGATCGGGACATTCGGTAACAGTAGCGGCACCGGGGCTGGTGAAACGTACTGTTATGCCCGGCGCACCGGCGACCTTTGCCGATCCATTTAGGAGAATGCCTATGTCAACACAAATTACAGAATATAAATGCCCCGCCTGTACCGCGCCTCTGCGCTATGACGGAGAGTCCGAAAAGCTGGAGTGCGAATACTGCGGCGGAAGCTTTACCCTGGCGGAGGTGGAGAAGCTGTATGCCGACCGGGTGGAGGAGGCCGCGGCGGCCTTCCCCGAGGCGGAGGAAAAGGACTGGGATGCCTCTGATCTGTCGGGGGATTGGGGTGAGGACGCCGCCGGGATGCGGGCCTACACCTGTCCCTCCTGCGGTGCGGAGCTGGTCTGCGAGGAAACCACCGCCGCCACCAGCTGCCCCTACTGCGGCAACAATGCCATTGTACCGGGGCAGTTCAAGGGGACCTTAAAGCCGGACTATGTGATCCCCTTCAAGCTGAGCAAGGAGGAAGCGGTCCGGGCTCTGAAACAGCATTACGGGAAGAAAATCTTCCTGCCCAAGGCCTTCTCCGATGCCAACCATCTGGAGGAGGTGAAGGGAATTTACGTCCCCTTCTGGCTGATCGACGGGGAGGCGGATGCGGACTGCACCTTCCATGGAACCCGCTCCCATACCCGCCGGGAGGGAGACTACCGGGTTACCACTACGGAGCATTTCCATGTGCGCCGGGCAGGGACGGTAGCCTTTGAGCGGGTGCCGGTGGATGCATCCAGGAAGATGCAGGACGCCTATATGGACGCCCTGGAGCCCTTTGACTACGGTGAGCTGAAGCCCTTCTCCACTGCCTACCTGCCGGGATATCTGGCGGATAAGTATGATGTATCCGCTGAGGAGAGCATGGCGCGGGGAGAGAGCCGTTGCCGCAATTCGGCGACGGCAGCTATGCGGGCAGATGTTCTGGGCTATGAAACCCTGACACCTTTGGGAACCCGGGTCCAGCTTCGCCGGGGAAAGGTGCATTACGCATTGATTCCTGTGTGGACCCTTCACACCAAGTGGCAGGGGAAGGACTACCTGTTTATGATGAACGGTCAGACCGGAAAGATGGTGGGCGATCTGCCCATATCCCGGAAGAAATACTGGGGCACCTTTGCCCTGCTTTCCGTGATTCTGAGCGCGTTTGGAATCTGGAGCGGCCTGGGTCAATGGATTGCCAGGCTGTTTGTGGGATAAGGAGGGGTGGCTGTGAGAAAATGGTTTTCTGTGATGGTAGCCCTGCTTTTGACGCTGTCCCTGGCCCTTCCCACCTTGGCGGCGGAGCCTCAGCTAAATTATGTGACCGACGCGGCGGGACTGCTGACGGAGGAAGAACGGGAAACCCTGGAGTGTGAGGCTGAGGAAATTTCGGATACATACCAATGTGATGTCTACATCATCACCGTGAGTGACTTTCTGGAGTATACCACTCAAACCAGCGTCTACGAAGGGGCGAAGGAGCTGTACCGTACCTATGATCTGGGCTATGGAGCGGAGAAAAGCGGCGTGCTGCTTCTGCTGTCCATGGCGGAGCGGGACTATTCCCTGATTGCCTACGGCTATGGCAACACCGCCTTTACAGACTACGGTAAGGATAAGCTGGCGGACGTGTTCCTGGACGATTTTGGTGACAACGACTGGTATGGAGGCTTTTCGGACTACCTTCAAAAAAGCGGGAGTATGCTGGAAGCCGCAAGGAACGGGAATCCCCTGGATGTGGGCAGCAATCCTGCCACCAAGAGGGTTGGCGCTTTGATTGCAGTGGCGCTGGGCTGCCTGGTCTCCCTGGGGATCTGCGCTCTGCTGGCTGGGTCCATGAAGTCGGTGGGGATCAAAACCGAGGCGGATGCCTATATCCGGAGCGGAAGCGTGAACTTCACCATTCGGGCGGACCAGTTTACCCACATGACCCGCAGTCGGGTGAAGATCGAAAAGGAAACAAGCTCCGGAGGCGGTGGCGGCACCACCATAGACAGCAGCGGTTTCTCCGGGAAAAGCGGAAAATTCTGATACATTGCGCCCCGGTTCCCAATAGGAACCGGGGCATTTTTGCTGAAAAAGTGTCCTATGCAGGTAGTTTTTAAAGTTTTGGTGAACAATGTTCCCCCTTCCTTGCAAAAGAAAAAAAGGACGGTATAATGAAAGAAAAGGTCCTGACAGATAAGAAAGGAAAGGGAAAACTATGGAAAAGGTACTGAGAAAGTCAGCAGTTGTTTTTTGCGAATTGGTGACCCTGGGCAGCTGTGTCTGGCTGATTGCCCATGGCAGGCTGGACAACCGGCTGCTTCTTGCGGGGGTGACCATTCCCTTGGTGCTGGCTCCGGCAGTGGTGGAACGGCTCTTTCATTGTAAGTTCTGGACACCGCTGTATCTGCTGTGTGTGCTGTATTCCATTGGCCCCATGCTGGGGCATTCCCTGAACTTCTATTCCCTGATTCCCCATTGGGATAAGGTGCTGCATATCACCGGCGGAATTGTATTTACCATTATCGGCGCGTTTCTGTTCCAGCTGATGGTGGGGAAGAATGTGAAAAAGACGGTTGCTTCGGCGGTATTCGCCCTGTGCTTTTCCATGGCCCTGTCCATGCTGTGGGAATTTTACGAATTCGGGTGCGACTCTCTTCTGGGTCAGGACACTCAGGCGGATACGGTGGTTACCTCCATTACTTCCCACTATTTCAGCGACGTGATGGGGGATGTGGGCACCATCGGCCCCATTGAATCGGTGGTCATCAACGGTCAGACCATGGATTGGGGAGGATATCTGGATCTGGGGCTGCATGACACCATGATGGATATGCTTTTGGAAACCCTGGGCGCTGCGGCGGTGACGGTATTTTACCTGCTGGATAAGGGGCGGCATCCCCTGATTCGGTTTGAAGCGTAATGTGTTCTCGAAAAATTTCCATGCTGAACATCAGCACCACGATCAATGAAAGTACAGATGGCATGGGAATTTTTATGTGCATCTGCACCGGTTGCCCCGCAGGGGCGAGGCGCAGGCACTTAATAAAATGTTTACTGTGAATGCGAAGCTTTCACAGTAAAAGGCCCACAGGCAATGCACGCCTGTGGGCCTTTCGCGGAAAATACTCACCGCATTTCTTCGATATGATAGATGTAGTCCAGGGTAGCAAGGGCCTCAATGATCTGGCTGTGGGATTTGTATTTCTTCAGCTCCTTGCTGCTGACGGAAATCATAACGGTATATACGCTGAGACCGGAGCCAATATAGGCCGAATTGGATTCAATGTCGTCAATGGTCATGCCCAGTCGGCGGATGGTGGTGACAAAGTCCTGGAGGTTACACTTGTTTTTCAGCTCCAGATGGATTTCAAAATGGTTGGAGCGGTTGGTCAGCCAAACCTCCACAGCGGGGAGATAGGTAAGAATGCACATCAGAAAGAGGAAGGCGGTCAGGGTCAGGGTATAGAATCCGGCGCCTGCCGCGAGCCCCAGAATTCCGCAGGTCCAAAGGCCCGCTGAGGTGGTCAGGCCCCGGATCTGGTTCCGGGCGTTGAACAGCACGGAATTACCGCTGAGCATGGCTTCGCCTACGATGGCGGCGGCAGACAGCACCGGTATCTCAAGCCGGGTCATCCGGGCCAGGTAGAGATCGACCAGCATGGCGCTGGCAGAGGCCAGGGAAACCAGAATGAAGGTCCGCAGTCCTGCGGAGTGACGTTTGTTGGAGCGCTCACAGCCGATCACAGCGGCAAGGACCACAGCCAGTCCCAGCCGGAGGAAGATGGAGGGCGCTGTCAGGTCAGTCGCCCAGGGGCCCAGGTAAGCGCCGATGGGATCAGAAAAAGATACAGGCATATTGTTTCCTCCTTATTTCCCGTTTCCACGGTGGCGGCGTCCCAGAAAGGCGTACTGCTCCTCGGCGGCCTCCAGAAAGGCCTGCTCGTTGGGACTCATTTCCCCGGTGTGGTCGGGAAGCTCTTTTTGAATGGCCTGGATCTGGGCAATGAGCAGGTCTACGGCGTTCTGCCCCGGCTCCGGGGTAGCAGGGACGATCTGATCCAGGTCGTTGGAATAGGACTTACTGAGGTACAGGGACAGCTTCGCGCAGGCGGGGCCAATCAGCTCATAGAGAACGCTGGAGGCCAGAATGACGGTTTCCAGAGCCTGACCGGCTTCACCCCCCAGGGTTCGGGCGCCCAGAGCAGCCAGACCAATGGCAACACCGGCCTGGGGAATCAGGGCAAGCCCCAGGAAATTGCGCACATTGGAAGGTTTCTGTACCAGAAGGCAGCCCAGAAAGGCACCCAGGTACTTGCCGAGAATCCGGACCAGGAAATAGGAGACACCAATCACCAGAAGGGGCACACCCGCTATGGCGGCGCCGGTGTCGGTCAGAGCGCTGAGCTGGAAATTCAGGCCGGAGCGGACAAAGAAAATCAGAAGAATGGGCGGGTTAAAGTAATTGAGCTGCTTGAAAATCTTGTCGTCGCCGGTGATGTTGATATACACCGTAGCCATGGACATGCAGCCCAGAAGGGGGGATACATCCAGCATGGTACAGACCCCGCAGAAGGCGAAGAGGGTGGCTACGGAAATGATCAGCCGGTTATCGGTGGAGCGGCCTTTTGGCATAAGCAGCTTCATCAGACCACCGAAAAGCCCGCCCAGCAGGAAAACTCCCATGTTCACGGCTAAGGGCTTTAAAATGCTGGAAACAGAAAACCCGCCGGTGAGGCCTGCCACGGCTACGGAAATGGCAATGCTGTAGGCAAGCAGCCCCACCACATCATCCAGGGCCACCACCTGCAGCAGGATGTCCACAAAATCCCCCCGCGCACCGGTTTGCCGAATGGTCATCAGGGTGGAGGCGGGGGCGGTGGCAGCGGCCAGAGCGCTGAGCACCACGGAAAATCCCAGCCCCAGGCCCAGAATCCAGAAGGTGACGAGAAACACCAGGGCCGAAGCAATGAGGCTTTCCATCAAGGTAATGGCAATAACCTTCCAGCCACTTTTTTTCAGGGTTTCCACCCGGAAAAATTCACCGGTACTGAAGGCGATGAAGGCCAGGGCAATGTCCGCCAGGAAGTCCGAACCCTCTACAAAGGAGCTGGGAACCAGATGGAGGCAATAGGGCCCCAACAGGATGCCAGCGAGAATGTAGGCAGTGACATTTGGCAGCCGGAGCCGCTTGGTAATCCGGGTCATGGCAAAGCCGGAGAAGAGAATCAGGGAGATGGAGATGATGATCTGGGCGGAAGAAGTGGCATGGGATAAAAACAGGGGCATGAGAACCCTCCCTTCACCGAAAAGAAGAGGAAAGCGCTTGCACTTTTTCGGTCAATGTGATATACTGCATTTTATACCACAATAGAAATAAAGTAAAATAAGAAATCTTGTTTAAAACCAAAAATAATTTTATGGATGAAAGGGGACATGGCCTGTGCTGGACGGGAAAGTGGAAACCCTTCTTGCGGTGGCGGAGGAGAAGAGCTTTACGGCAGCAGCCCGGCGGCTTTCTTTGACCCAGCCGGCGGTGAGCCACCACATCGCCCTGCTGGAGCAAGACCTGGGATCACCGCTGTTTGTTCGGAAAAAGGGAAATTTAGAGCTGACAATCCAGGGAGAAATTGCGGTAAAGTACGCCAAACGATTTCGGGCCATGGACGCGGCAATGCGGCGGGAGATGTCCAGCGCCAAGCGGGATATCCGCCAGCTTCGGGTGGGGGTCACCCACACCTCGGAAAGCAATTTCGTGATGGAGGTTCTGACCCGGTGCGGTCAGGAGAACCCTGGGCTTAACATAATCATTATCACAGATACCATAAAGAATCTTTATACAATGCTCAATAATTTTGAGGTGGACATTGCCATTGTGGAGGGGAAAAACAGCGATCCGGACCTGAACAGCCTGATGCTCAGTACGGACTACCTGGCCTGTGTGGTATCCCGGGACAACCCCCTGGCAAAAAACGCCATGGTTACGGTGGAACAGCTTCGGCGGGAAAATCTGATTCTCCGGGGTGACAGCTCCTCCACCAGAATGCTGTTTGCCTCGGCGCTGGAGAGTATCGGGGAGAGCATTGACAGCTTCCATATCATGGTGGAGGTGGACAATGTGGCAACTATCAAAAGCCTGATTGAGAAGGATTTGGGGGTATCGGTGCTGCCCGGAAGCTCCTGCATGGAGGAGAGCAGAAAGGGAAAGCTGGCAGTATTGCCCATTGAAAACCTGAGCATGGTTCGGGATACAAATCTGATCTATCACAAGAGCTTTCCCCACATTGAAATCCTGCAGCAAATTGTCCGGGTATATCGGGCCACAGCCCGCAAATATCAGTGCGTCGGCTGAAGGGGGATTTGACAATCCCGGAAAGCTATTTTATAATATGCTGAAAAAAGAGAGAGAAGGGAAACGCTCCGTGAATCATAACGCTCTGACGGAGGGCTCTATCTGGAAGGGAATGCTGCTGTTTGCCCTTCCGGTGTTTCTGGGGAATCTGCTCCAGCAGTTTTATAATACCTTTGACTCCTGGGTGGTGGGTCACTATCTGGGCGGTACGGCCCTGGCGGCGGTGAGCTCCTCGGGAAGCCTGGTGTTTATGATGCTCAGCTTCTTCAATGGGGTCGCCATGGGTGGCGGTGTGGTCATCGCAAACCTGTACGGCGCCCGGAATTTTGGAGAAATGCGCAGGGTGATCCATACCATGATTCTCTCCGGGCTGGCAGCGGGAGCCTTTCTGACGGTGTTCGGTGTGGTCTGTACCCCGGTGATTCTGGGCTGGATGGGCACACCGGCGTCGGTGCTGCCCCAGTCCATTCGGTACTTCCGGTTCTACTCCTACGGAATCGTCTTTTCCGTGATGTACAATGTGTTTGTGGGCATTCTCCACGCGGTGGGGGACAGCAGGCATCCCCTGATTTTCCTGATGGTCTCCAGCCTTATCAACGTGGTGCTGGATCTGCTGTTTGTGGCGGTGATGAAGCTGGGAGTGGGATCTGCTGCGGCGGCGACCACCATTTCTCAGGGGATCAGCGCGCTGCTGTGCTGCCTCCATTTGCTCCGCCTCCGGGACCAGCCCTATGGCATACGCTGGGGAGAACTGGAGATTCACCGGGAAAGCCTGAAGAAGATACTTAAGTTCGGCCTGCCATCCGGTGTGCAAAACTCCGTCATTGCCCTGGCAAATGTGGTGGTCCAGAGCAACATCAACGCCTTTGACGCGGCTGCCATTGCCGGCTGCGGAGCTTACTCCAAGCTGGAGGGCTTTGCCTTCCTGCCCATCACCTGCTTTACCCAGGCGCTCAGCACCTTTGTGGGCCAGAATCTGGGCGCTCACCAATACAGGCGGGTGAAGCAGGGCGTAGCCTTTGGAATGGGCTGTGCGGTGATCATGGCGGAGCTGATCGGCGTTGTTTCCTACATCCTGGCGCCCCGGCTCATTGGCATCTTCAACGACCAGCCGGAGGTGGTGGATTTCGGTACCCGGCATATGCGGACCATTTGCCTGTTTTACTGCCTGCTGGCCCTGTCCCACTGCATTGCCAGCATCATGCGGGGAGCGGGAAAGGCCACGGTGCCTATGGTGACCATGCTGATCTGCTGGTGCCTGATCCGTGTGGGCTATATTACGGTGGCGGTTCGGTTTGTGCCGAGGCTGGAAACGGTCTCCTGGGCCTATCCCATTACCTGGACCTGCAGCAGCATCGTTTTTTTGATTTACTTCTTCAAGGCGGACTGGATTCATAATTTCGATCGGCTGGAAGCAAGAACGAAAAAATGAAATATAAGTGTCCGGTGAAGTTTCTTCACCGGACAAGAATTTTCCCGCCGGATATCCGGCGGGAATTTTTTCAATTCAGGGGGCTTTGCTTGATTCCGTGGCAATGGGCCGATCCAGCGTGCGCAGAACATAGAGCTGAATTGGAATTGCGCAGGCAAAGGTCAGCACATCCGCCACGCTTTGGGCAATTTGAACGCCCAGCAGCCCGAAGAGCATAGGCAGAATCAGTACGGCGGGGATAAAGAAGATACCTTGCCGGGCCGCAGCCAGGAAGGTGGCGGGGCCGGTGCGGTTGATGGCCTGCTCCAGCATGTTGCTCATTACCACCCAGCTTTGCAGGGGGAAGGTGAGACACTGGAACCGCAGAGCCCTGGCGCCCCACTGAATGACCTGAGGGTCATCCCGGAACAGGGAAATGAGCCCGGGGGCAAAGAAGAAGCCCAGAGCCGATATCAGTAAAAGCAATACAAAGGAAATCTTCACACAGAAGAAGAAGCCCCGCTTGACACGGTCGTAGAGCTTTGCGCCGAAGTTAAAGCCGCAGACCGGCTGGAAGCCCTGACCAAAGCCAATCATGGCGGAACCGCCGAACATGGTAATACGCTGCACAACACTCATGGCAGCAATGGCGGCATCTCCGTAGGCACCGGCGGCGTGGTTCAGGCAGATGGCAGCCAGGGAGCCCAGGCCCTGCCGGGCCAGGGAGGGAAGGCCGCCCCGGATGATGGCATGAAAATAAAACCACTGAAACCGGGCGTTTCTCAGGCGCATGGCAATGTTGCCGCCCCGATAGGTGCCCAGCAGCAGGATGCAGAAGCTGACAAACTGGCTGATGATGGTAGCCCAGCCAGCCCCGGCTACACCCAAATCAAGGCCGAAGATCAGCAGGGGGTCCAGGGCAATGTTCAGCACAGCGCCGGAGGTGATGCCTGCCATGGCGTAGATGGTGCTGCCCTGAAAGCGGAGCTGGTTATTGAGGACCAGAGAGGCGGTCATCCAGGGAGCGCCCAGCAGGATCACCTGCATATAGGCTTTGGTGTAGGGGAGAATGGTGTCCGTGGACCCCAGAAGATAGGCCAGAGGGGTCAGAAAGATCTGCCCCAGAATGCAGATCAGGGTGCCGGCAAGGAGAGCGGAAATAAAGCCCGTGGCGGACATTTTGGAGGCTTCCTCATAGTTCTTTCTGCCCATTTCCCGGGACATAAAATTGCCGCTGCCGTGCCCGAAGAAAAAGCCAACAGCCTGAATGATTGCCATGACGGAGAATACGACACCCACGGCGCCGGTGGCAGCGTTGCTGTGGAGCATACCCACAAAATAGGTATCCGCCATGTTATAAAAGGAGGTGACCAGCATGCTGATGATGCAGGGCACTGCCAGACGGCAGATCAGCCCCTCCACTGGCGGCTGGGTCATTTGTATATACTTTTTTTCCTGTTCGTCCATCGGGAAAAAACCTTCTTTCTCAACATTTTTCATTCACAAGTACCATTATAAGCCATGTTCTTCCGAAAAGCAACAGGAAAACAGAAAGACTTGCCAGAGGGAAAAGCCCGCCGGAGGCTTGACTCCGGCGGG
>CAYRDE010000012.1:0-29704 GCA_964422935.1 uncultured Oscillospiraceae bacterium
ATTGAAGGCGCTTCGTTGAACACAAAAATACCGGCTCATCTGAGCCGGTATTTTTTCGCCAGCTGGGGCAGCACAGGCCCTCTCAGTCACGGCTATCGCCGTGACTGAGAGGGCTTTCCCGGATCGTCCTGAATAAGTTGTTAATTTTTCGTCTTTTGCATTGATTTTGCATTGCAATGTGTGTATAATATAAATGCATTACATTGTGAAAGGATTTGATATTATGGCAGGCACCACAAATTTCAGCGTCCGGATGGACAGCGATTTGAAAAAAGAATGTGAGGCCCTATTCAGTGAGCTTGGCATGAACCTGACCACAGCTATCAACGTCTTCCTGCGCCAGTCTCTGCGTACCGGTGGGCTTCCCTTTGAAGTACGAATGGAACGACCCAACAAGGAAACCATGGCTGCCATGCTGGAGGCAGAACGGATCGCCCATGATCCCAATGTAAAACACTATTCCGACGTGGAAGAAGCACTTCGGGAGTTGAAGCGATGAATCGGGACATTGTTTGGACAACAAGATTCAAAAAGGATTACAAGCTGGCAGTCAAGCGCCACCTAAACATTGATCTGCTGGATGATATTATCCGCACCCTGTCACGAGGCGAAACGCTCCCGGAGAAGCACAAAGACCACGCTCTGACCGGTGATTGGGAAGGACACAGGGAATGCCATATCCTTCCGGACTGGCTGCTGATCTACCGCATCGAAGACAACATTCTGGTGCTGACCCTGGCCCGCACCGGAAGCCACAGCGATTTGTTCGACAAATAAGACACGCTGCCGCCCAAAAGGACGGCAGCGTTTTCTTTTCAATTACCGCACAAAAGCGGTGCTGAGGGTGGTGCTCCAGGCCTCGCCGGGGGCCAGGATAGCAGCCGCTTCCTTATCCTCCCACCGTTTGGAGCCGCCCTCGGGGCTGGGCAGGCTGTGCCAGGGCTCGATGCACACGAACTTGGGCATGCCGGGCTTGCTCCAGATCAGGGTGTAGGGGAACTCGGAAATATTGCACACCACACCCCGGCCTGTGCCCTTTTCGTACAGTCCCAGGGTGGAGGAGCGGAGATTCACCATGCAGTGGCTGTCATTGGCAAAAATATACTCGTCTACGGGAATGGACTGGATGTTGCTGGGCAGCAGGTAGAGATTGCCGTGCATAAGGCCATGGGGCAGGTTGTTGATGCAGATGGGAGACTCCATGTCGGAGAACCGCAGCTCATAGTCCGTGGCGACGTGCTTGTCGTCAAAGGGCACCGTGAAAGCGGGATGGTAGCCGATGCCGAAGGGCAGCGCCTCCTCGTCCAGGTTTTCCACCGTCAGGGTATGGTGGAGGGTATCCCCTTCCAGGGTAAAGGTGGAAACCAGCCGGAACTCATAGGGGAACATCTCCAATGTGTCCGGGCCGGAGCAAAGCTCCAGAACGATGGTGTCCCGGGTCTGGTCCACAAAGTCATGCTCCAGGTTCCGGGCGAAGCCGTGCTGAGGGGCCTCAAAGGTCTTACCCTTGGCCTCGATGACCCCGTCCACCACCTTGCCGCAGTAGGGGAACAGGATGGGGGCATGGTAGCCCCAGACGGATTCCTCCGCCTGCCACATATGCTCTACCCCGTCGCATTTCCGGATCACGCTTTTCACCTGGGCGCCCCAGGTGGTGACAGTAACCTTCAGGTACTCGTTTTCAATGCTGTATTCCATAGTCTCTTTCCTCCGTTTTCTATGTATCGATATCATTTCAGGGCAAAACGCCCAAATTTCCTACGCCAAAATTGCGAAATAGAGCAGCACCGCCACGCCCAGCACGATGCGGTAAACCCCGAAGACGGAGAAGGAGTGCCCGCGCACATACTCCATCAGTCCCCGGATCACCAGCAGGCTTACCACAAAGGACACGATGCAGCCCACCACCAGCACACCGATTTCCGTGCCTGTGGCGCTGACCCCCGAGGCCAGGAATTTAAGCCCCTTGATGGCACTGGCCCCCAGCATGGTGGGGATCGCCATAAAGAAGGAGAACTCCGCGCCGGCGCTTCTTCCCACGCCGATCAGAATGGCCCCCAGAATGGTGGAGCCGGACCGGGAGGTTCCCGGCACCAGACTCAGGCATTGGAAGAGGCCGATAAACAGGGCGGTTTTGTAGTCGATGTCGTGGACATCCCGGATGGCGGCAGTCCGCCGGTCATTCCGCTTTTCCACCAGGAGAAAGGCAATGCCGTAGACAATCAGCGCCAGAGCCACCACAATGCCGTTATGAAGATGGGCGTCCATCCAGTCATCCAGCAAAACGCCCACAATCCCCGAGGGGAGAATGGCAACAATGACCTTAAACCACAGCGACCAGGTTTGCTTCTTCTCCGCCTCTGACTTTCGGGAGGCAAAGGGGTTCAGCTTGTAGAAGAACAGGACGATGACCGCCAGGATGGCTCCCAGCTGGATCACCACATCGAACATGCTTTGAAAGGCCTTGGACATGTCCAGGGTCACAAATTCATTGAGCAGGATTAAATGACCGGTGGAGGAAATGGGCAACCACTCGGTAACTCCCTCCACAATGCCGAACAGAATCGCTTTCAACAATTCAACCATGATTTTTCCCCTTAATATTTTCCTGATTCCTTGTACACACAATACCACAAAACCGCAGGCCCGGTCAAGCCCTTTCTGGCAGAAAATGCGTTCCCGGCAAAACGATCGAAAAAACTTGTTGACATATCAACAAGTCTCTGCTATACTTGTTGAAGTTTCAACAGGTAAGGAGGCTGTAACATGAAGGAGCGCTATGAAACCTTTACCGTTCTGATTAACCGAATCAGCCGGAACATCCGGAAAATCAAGAACCAGGAGATGGCTGCCTATCAACTGCGGGGCGTCCATGTTTCCTGCCTGTATTCTCTTTATGTCTCTGACGGCCTGACTGCCACGGACCTTTGCGAGCGCTGCGAGGAGGACAAGGCCACCATTTCCCGGGCGCTGGATTATCTGGAAGAAAAGGGCTATTTGCTTTGCCAGTCCAAAACCCCAAAGCGCTATAAAAGCCAAATCCATCTGACGGAAAAGGGTCTGGAAATCGGCAGGCAGATTGGGGACCGGGTAAACGGAGTTCTGGAGGAAATCAGCGGCGCTCTGGCAGAGGAAGAGCGGGCCGCCTTCTACCGCAGTCTGACCAGAATCAGCGACGGCCTGGAAGAAATCGCCAGGGCCGCCGAACACACACAGGGAGATTGACGATGAAAACACAAATCATTACAGACTCTTCGGCAGATCTGCTGCCCCAATTCAAAAGCCGGGTTGCTTCCGTACCCCTGACCGTCCGGTTTGGAGAGGAAGAATTTCTGGACGGGGTCACCATCGACCACAAAACCTTCTACGAAAAGCTGGTGGAAAGCGATACCCTGCCCACTACCAGTCAGGCCGTGCCCAACGATTTTACCAGGGTTTTCGAAAAAACCCATGCCGCGGATAGCGGTGCGGTGGTAATTACCCTTTCCTCCAGGCTTTCCGGCACCTATCAGAGCGCCAGGATTGCCGCGTCGGAATACGAAAACATCTATGTGGTTGACAGCGGCACCGTTACCATCGGCGGCGGAATTCTTGTGGAGCTGGGTCTTAGGCTTTCGGAGGAAGGTCTGAGCGCCCAGGAAATTGCCCAGAGGTTGGAGGAAGCCAAACAGAAAATCGTGGTCGTTGCCCTTTTGGATACCCTGGAGTATCTGAAAAAGGGAGGCCGCATCTCCAAAACCGTTGCCTTTGCGGGAAACGTGCTGAACATCAAGCCCGTTATCTCCGTTACCGACGGAGAAATTCATCTCATCGGAAAGGCCCGGGGCTCCAAAGCCGGAAACAATCTTCTGGTGCAGCAGATCGAAAAGGCCGGCGGCATTGACTTTACAAAGCCCGTGCTGCTGGGATATACCGGTCTTTCCGATGCCCTTCTGCTGAAATATCTTGAGGACAGCCGGGCTCTCTGGGAGCAGCACCTGGATCAGGTCCCCTATACCGTCGTAGGCAGTGCCATTGGAACCCACGCGGGCCCCGGGGCCATCGCCGTGGCTTTTTTCAAGGCGGAACATCATTAATCAGGACGAAAACCCGGGCCGTCCAGTGACGGCCCGGGCTCCTGTTTACTTTTCCGCAGGGGCTCTGCCGTAGCGTTTCGTTACCGCATAGATCTTTTTCGCCAGTCTCCGGCTGTCAAAGCCCTTCTTTGCCCGCCAGGTCCAGTTATCCGTAGACAGGGTGCCAGGCAGATTCATCCTGGCCTCCTTCCCCAGTCCCAGGTAGTCCTGCATCTGGGCTACAAACAGCTTCGATACGGAACCCATGCCGCCCCGGATGACGCCCCAGGCGTAGCCCTCCTTCCGGTTCAGTCCCAAATAGGCCTTGGCCCGGGCCAGCTCCTCGTGACCGGCCTCCTGGAGCCACTGCTTCAGCGTTACGTTGTCGTGGGTGCCGGTGTAGCAGACGCTTTCCACCGGATACAGATGGGGCAGGAATTCGTTATTTTCATCGCTGTCAAAGGCGCACTCCAGAAGCTTCATGCCGGGATAGCCGGAGCTTAGCTGAAGCTGCCGCACCTCCTCGGTCATAAAGCCCAGGTCCTCCGCGATAAAGGCAAGGTTCGGGAATTCCCTGTGAACCATATGGATGAAATCCATGCCGGGGCCCTTCACCCACTGTCCGTTCCGGGCCGTCTTATCCCCATAGGGCACCGCCCAATAGCTCTCAAAGCCCCGGAAGTGATCAATGCGAATCACGTCGTACAGGGTTGCGGCGGAGGACAGGCGGCGAATCCACCAGGCATAGTCGGTTTCCGCCATTTTTTCCCAGTCATAAACAGGGTTGCCCCACAGCTGACCATCCGCCGTGAAAACATCCGGCGGACAGCCCGCCACCTTCACAGGCCGGCGGTTTTCGTCCAGTTGGAACAGCTCCGGGGATGCCCACACATCCACGGAATCCAGGGGCACATAAATGGGAATGTCGCCGATGATGCGAATGCCCTTTTCCTTGGCATAGCGCCGCAGGGCGTCCCACTGCTGTGAGAATTTATATTGCAGGAAATAGTGGAGGCCGATCTCCTCCTCCAGTTCCTTCCGCCGGGCTTCCAGAGCATCGGGCCGGCGCAGCCGGATCTCCTCAGGCCAGTCCAGCCAGGCCGCCCCCTGGAAGCTTCCCTTCAGGGCCATGAACAGGGCGTAATCCGGCAGCCAGCTTTCGTTTCGCTCCACAAAGCTGCGGAAGTCCTCGTCCGGAGTAAAGCGCTGAAAGGCCAGTCTCAGCACCTCCGTCCGGTACCGGTAGATGCTGCCAAAGTCCACCCGACGGGGATCTGCCCCCCAGGGGATCGACTTTATTTCTGCCTTTTTCAGCAGTCCTTCCTTCGCCAGCCGGTCCAAATCGATGAGATAATGGTTTCCCGCGCAGGAGGAAAAGGACTGATAGGGAGAATCTCCGAAGCTGGTGGGATTCAGGGGCAGAATCTGCCAGCAGCTCTGGCCCGCTGCCCGGAGAAAGTCCACAAATTTGTAGGCTTCCTTTCCCATGGTGCCGATCCCGTAATTTCCCGGCAGAGAGGTAATATGCATTAGAATTCCGCTCTGTCTCATATTGCGTCACTCCTTCATTGCCGACCTTCGGCAAGCTTTCTTTCTTTTTTCACAGCTTCCGGATGCTCTCCCGCTGGAGCAGGGTGAAGGGAATCTTCTGATGGGTTCCCAGGGCGCCTTCTTCAATCCCCGCCAGCAGGATCTCCACGGAACTGCTTGCCAGGCTCTCGGCGGACTGCTCTACCGTGGACAGCTGGGGCACCAGGAACTGGCCCATGGGCAGGCCGTCAATGCCGATAACGGACACATCCTCCGGCACCCGCAGACCCGCGTCCCACAGTGCCCGGATGGCTCCAATCGCCATAACGTCCGCCACGGCAAAGAGGGCGGTAAACCGGCAGCCCTTTTCCAGCAGGGTCTTTGTGGCATTGTAGCCGTCCTGGCAGGAGAAACGGACCCCCTGATAGTCCCGCTCCGGGTCAAAATCCAGGCCATGGGCCCGGAAGGCCTCCAGACAGCCCTCATAGCGCAGGCGGCTGGTGTCGGAAATGCTCCGGTTGCCGCCGATGATGGCAATGCGGCTGTGGCCCAGGGAAATCAGCCGGTCCACTGCACACCGGGCAGCCGCCCGGTCGTCGGTGGATACGCTGGACAGGTTTTCAAAATGCAGGTCAGAGGCGTCGCCGGTGACCAGGACGCAGGGCAGGTCGATCCGGTGGAAGTCCTTTAAAAAATTTTGATTGTTGCCTCCCAGGAACAATATTCCCAGAGGCTTCTTTTCCAGGCACAGCTGGATGGCGCGGTGGACCTCATTCAGGTCCTCGTCCATATAATCCACCACCAGCTGGTAGCGGGTGGCGGCAATGCAGCTTTGGATGGTCTCCACCATTTTCCCGAACAGCTCATTCTGGATACCCTTGACGATCACCAGAATGGTGGTGGAATGCTGCTGCTTGAGCTGCTTGGCGTTGACATTGAGCTGGAAGCCGCTTTCCTCGGCAGCCTGTAAAATAGCCGCGCGGGCCTTCTCACTTACATTGGGATGGTCGTTCAGCGCCCGGGACACGGTGCCCACGGCATAGCCTGTTTTTGCGGCCAAATCCTTAATGGTCATGGGATTTACCTCTCTATGGTCTCTTTTCTGTGAATTCGGCAGTGCCGGTTTTCCGGGAGCTTACCGTCTGCCAATATTGGGAATAGGGGCTTCCCGGAAGCCCCTATTCAGTATTTATCCCTTGACAGCGCCGGCAGCCACACCTTTAATGATGTGCTTCTGACAGAACATATATACCACGATGATGGGAATGATGCTCAGCATAATGACAGCCATGGTAGCGCCCAGGTCCACGGTGCCGTAGCTGCCCTTCAGATACTGGACATGAATGGGAATGGTCATATACTTGGTTCGATCCAGCACCAGGTAGGGAAGCAGGTAGTCGTTCCAGACCCACATCAGCTCCAGGATGCCCACGGAAATCAGGGTGGGCTTCAGCATGGGAAGCACCACATTGAAGAAGGTGCGCAGGGGGCCGCAGCCGTCGATGGCAGCAGCTTCCTCAATTTCCAGAGGCAGGCCCTTAACGAAGCCCAGGAACATGAAGATCGCCAGGCCCGCGCCAAAGCCCAGGTAGACGATGGGAATGGTGAAGGGGGTGTTCAGCTTCAGCTGATCGGCGGTGAAGGTCAGGGTGAACATGACCATCTGGAAGGGCACGATCATGGAGAACAGGCACAGGTAGTAGAAGATCCGGGAAAGGGCGCTATTCACCCGGGCGATATACCAGGCGCTCATGGAGCAGAACAGCAGGATCAGGATTACAGAAGCCACGGTGATGAACAGGCTGTAGCCAACGGACTTGAAGAACGGATAATTGCCGAAGGTCATGCCCTTAATGTAGTTGGCAAAGCCCACAAAGCTTTCGGAGTTGGGCAGGGCGAAGGGGTCAAGGTTGACGTAGGCGTTGGATTTGAAGGAGTTGATTAGCACCTCCACAATGGGCATAATCCACACCAGACACAGCAGGACAAAGAACGCGGTGAGGACCTTGGAAGCGGCGGAATACTGGTTTTTCTTTTTCATTACTGCTGCACCTCCTTGCTGCGGGTGGCAGCCTGCTGGGCAATGGCCAGAACGGCTACCAGGATGAAGAAGATAACGGCCTTGGCCTGGGCCACGCCGTGCCAGTTCTTATTGATGTTGTAAGTGGAGTAGATGTTCAGAGCCAGCAGCTCGGTGACGTTGACCTTGGCGCCGTTCTGGATAACAGAGGGCAGGCCGCCGGTCAGGGCCATATTCTGGTCGAACATCTTGAAGGAGTTGGTCAGCGTCAGGAAGGAGCAGGTGGTGATGGATGGCATCACGTTGGGAATGATAACCTGGAACAGGGTCTGACTTCCCGTAGCGCCGTCGATCTTCGCCGCCTCCAGCATGTCCTCAGGCACGGCCTGAAGTCCCGCAATGTAAATGATCATCATGTAGCCGATTTGCTGCCAGGCAACCAAAATCACCAGACCCCAGAAGCCGTAGGTGCCGTTGGCGGTGAGATAGGTGCCATAGTTTTTCAGGATGCCGTCGAAGATCATGCTCCAGATATAGCCCAGAACCACGCCGCCGATCAGGTTGGGCATGAAGAAGACGGTCCGGAACAGGTTGGAACCCCGCATCTTCTGGGTCAGGGCGTAGGCAATCATAAAGGCGATGACGTTAATCAGAATGATGGAGACGATGGCGAAGCCAGCGGTATTCTTAAAGGCGTTCAGGAAGCCCGCGTCCTTGAAGACCTTCGCATAGTTGCTCAGGCCTATCCACTTGGCATCCCGGGGCGTATTGAAGTTGCAGAAGGACAGGTAAATGCCTTGCAGGAAGGGCCAGACAAACCCGATGATGAAGGCCAGGAATGTAGGCAGAATAAAGATGGGTGCAAACTTCCGGATGGGGCGCTGCACCAGGTTGACGCTGGATTTCTTTTTTGCCAAATGGAATCTTCCTCTCATAAAGTATTTTTCATAGTCCCAGGGTTACTGCGTATTTCCGTCACGCTTCTGTGCAGAGCGAAAACACCGGCGTCCGGTCTCTTCGACCTGCCCAGAGGCGGCTTTTATGGGAATGCTTGGGGCATCCTTTTAGGAATGGGGCGGGCAAATGCCCGCCCCAAAGGATTCAATTTGTGAGATTAGCCGTTCACAGTGGTGTACTCAATGGCCCAGCCGTCCACACAGGCGGTGACAACCTCAGCCCAGTTGGCATCGGAGGGGTCAGCAGAATACTTGGTCAGAGCGGTGACAACGGTAGCTCTCCAGGCGTCCACGTTGGGAGTGTAGTTGAAAGCCCAGGTCACAGCGTACTTGCCATCGGACAGCAGCTTGTTGCCGTCAACGATGAACTTGTTGCTGGAAGCGGGGCAGTGCGCGAAGGGAACAGCGCCCAGCTGATCAACCATAACCGCGGAAGCCTCGGCGTCGGTGACCATCCAGTACAGGAAGTCCAGGGTGGCCTTCTGGTCAGCCTCGGAAACCTGGGAGTTCACAGCCCAGCAGTTCTCGGTGCCGGAGCACAGAGCAGCATCGGCCTCGCCTTCCACACCGCAGTAGATGGGGATCATAGCCAGCTGATCGTCGGTCATACCGGCCTCGATCAGGCCAGCGTACTCCCAGGTGCCGTTCTGATAGAACGCGGCCTTGCCCTCGGTGAACTGAGCCTTGCTCTCGTCGCCGGTGGAGGTGGACAGGGTCTTGGCATCGGCAGCGGAATCGGTGATGTACAGATCCCAGATGTTGCGGAAGTTATCCATGTAAGCGCCGGTGATGGTGGCGGGCTGCTCGGTCACGCCGTCGTCACGGAACTCGTAGAACAGAGGCATGTTAGCCAGGTGACCGGAGAACCGCCAGGAAGAGGAGCCGTCCAGGCCGGAGGCGGAGAAGGCATCGAAGCCCAGGGTAGCGGCATTGGCATGGATGTCGTCGGCAACAGCCTTCAGGGAAGCGAAGTCGGTGATCTCATCCAGGGAGTGACCAGCCTGCTCCAGCAGAGCGGTGTTCACGATGATGCCGAAGGACTCATAGCAGTAACCCATGGCCTTCAGTTCGCCAGCCTCATTGTAGAGGTTAAAGTCGTTGGTGGACAGTTCACCAGCCAGAGCGGTGCCGCTCAGATCCAGTGCGTACTCGTCCCAGTCCTTCAGACCGGACATATTGCCGATGTTGTAAACGGTGGGAGCCTCGGATTTCGCCATCTCGGCGGTCAGGGTGTCGGAGTAGGTGCCGGAAGCAGCGGTGACGACCTTGACGGGAACACCGGTCTTTGCGGTGTAGGTGGCAGCCAGGTCCTGCAGAGCGGTGTCGAACTCGGGCTTGAAGTTCAGGTAATAAACACGGCCCTCGGCAGCGGGAGCCTCAGCGGCAGGAGCCTGAGTCTCAGCGGGAGCCTCGGCGGCAGGAGCTTTGGTTTCAGCAGGTGCGGAATTGCCGCCACAGGCAGCCAGACCGAACACCATAACCACAGCCAGCAGCATAGCGATCAGCTTTTTCATTGTTGTTCCTCCTAAGTTTTTTGACCCGGCGACTGCCGGACCTGTATTTGATGGAAACGATTCCAATGTTTCCATGGCATTATGATAGCGCCAAACCGATCAATTTGCAATCCTTTTTTGTAGGAAAATAAAATCTTCTCCAGATTCCACAAGTCCTCCCTTGTTTTTTGTACAAACAGACAAAACAGGCCAGCTCAGGCTGGCCTGTTTGGAAAATGTTATCTTTGCTTCCGGCGCGGTGCGCGCCTTTCAATGGTGATCCGGGGCAGCTCCGCGGGGACCAGCCTTTCCAGCTGCATCCGCCGGGCCTTGGCGTCCATCTTGTCCGCCGCCTGGATCATAATTTTGGCCCATTCCGCACCGGTCCGTTTTCCATGGATCGGGGTAATGAGATAGGGACACTGGTCCAGCTTTCGCCGCCCGAACACATTGCCGAAGGGCTTCAGCACCCCCAGGGCCAGGGCGAAGGGAGCCAGGTTAAAGAAATATTCCGGGTCGTTATTCAGAAGCCTGCCCACCGACGACCGGGGCAGATGCTTGACATACCGCCGGAAGCCCAGAATCAGGGCGGCGTCATGGCGGCCCAGATCGCTGCGGCGTCCGCCGTAGGCAGCGAGATACCCGGCGGCAAACTGGCCCAGGCTGGCAGCCAGGGGAATCCAGACCTGACCGCAGAAAAACCCCAGCGCAAGCCAGATCAGAATACACACAAGGCCGATATACACAGGAATCTTTCCCCGCAGATGGGTACGATAGGCCACCGCCTGAATCATCCAGGCAGACACGGCGCCGAAGGCGCCCAGAATGATGGACATGATCACCTGGAGGGCCGGCAGCTCGCTGAGGTTCATCGCCACGCAGATGCCGCAGAAGATCTGACCGATGCAGAAGAAATAGCGGAACACCTTCATATTGCCGGAGTTTCCCTGATACATGGTCTTCTCGCTGGGAATCATCCCTCCCACCTTGCTGTGGAGCAGGGCATACTGGTTTCCGGTGGCGTCTACCGTCCGGCGGTTTCCGAAGAGCATCCGGAAGATTTTATTCTCAAAGGCGCTGCGCTCGTTGCCCATATCCATCCGCTTGTTGAGGAGCACCCGCCCGTCGCCGTCCATATGGATCAGGATATAGCCCAGCTTGGCCCAACTGAATACCATCCCCGTCAGGTCCGCTCCAGCCAGAGTCAGATGGCAGCCCATCTCCCCGGCGGTGATGCCTGCGGGAGGCGTGGAGGTGCGGGTGGGAACCATGGGAAGGTTGAACAGGAACAATAGCCAATACAATAGGCCCAGTCCCGCGCAGATTCCCATGGGAATGATCTCGGGGTTACCCTCCCGGATGAAGGTACTGACGGAGGGGAACATTTCCTTTGGCACCACCATGGTCATGGTCATGCCCTCGTGGTCATTTAAAGAGGTGGTGCTGGAGCCGATGATCTGACTGCCGGAGGTCACTACCCGCAGGTCGGAGGCAATGCTCTCCTGGCGGTAAATGCTGTTCCATCGGGGCGTGAAGGTGCCGTTGGTGGGCATGGTAATGGTAAAGTTCAGATGCTCGATGGGCATTTCAAAGCCGCTGAGCATGGGCAGGGTCAGCATCAGGTTGCCCTTCTTGGCATAGGTATACTGCTTGTCATCCCGCACCACCTTCACCGCCTCCGGAATGGTATATTCAAAGCGGATGGAGGCGTCTCCCACATAGCCCCGGGTGACCCGGCTGATGTCCACCACCTGGGCCGCGCCGGAACGGCTTGCCGTGACGGAGGCGCCGTTCATGGTGATGTTCTTTGCCTCCAGGGGCAGAGGGAAGGTAAGCTGATCCCGGACGGCCTCCAGCCGCAGCACCACCGTCATGGTGATCCGGCAGTCGCCTTCGCTGTTCACGGTGCAGACCATATCCACGCCGGAAGCGGCGCTTTCCGCCGATACCGGCAACGCCAGTGTCCCGCACAAAAGCAGGCACAATGTAAAAAGAACTGTCAGCCGCCGCAAGCAAACCCCTCCCTTCTGAAGATTCGGCACATAGTTTCAGATATTTTACCATGGCGTCGGTGGAAATGCAAGGATTATTCGCCGAATGCTTTCGGCATTTCCCAAACCCACCCGGGGAAAATCCGGTTTCCCGTTCTTTTTCAGAAAAAATTAAAAAATAGGGGGAAGACAACCGGAGGAAAATGTGTTATACTATGATAATCTATCCATACTGGGTATCAGTTAGATTTTCCCTAGGAGGTATTTCCTTTGAAATATTGGTTTGGTTATCTCACTGCCGCCATTTTTGGCGCCATTACCTTCGTGCTGCTTCAGTTCGGCGAACGGTTTTCTTCTCTTGTGGACATGGTCTACCCCTATGTAATCCGCACCTGGGAGGGGATGCTGGCCCAATGGGCCTCGGCAGTCTCCTTCCCCATCTGGCAGCTTCTGGCGGTGGCCCTGGGAGTGGTGATCCTGTGCAGCCTGGTGCTGATGGTCATTTTCAAATGGAACCCCATTCAGTGGCTGGGCTGGGTCGCCGCAGTCTTCGCCGGAATCTACATGCTCCATACCCTGCTGTGGGGTCTTAACTATTATGCCGGTCCCCTTGCCGACGACATGCGTCTGGAAACCTCCAGCTACACCCTGGCCGAACTGGCGGAGGCTGCGGAATACTACCGGGACCAGGCCAACAAGCTGGCGGGCCAGATCAGCCGGGACAGCAGCGGCAATGTGGACTTCGCTCCCTTCGCCGACCTGGCGAACAGCGCTGGAGAGGGCTTTGAAACCCTGACCTACAAGCGTCACTATCCCGTCTTTGCCGGTTCCCGACTGCCGGTGAAGGAGCTGGGCTGGGCGGATATGTACACCTCCATGGGCATTACCGGCGTCACCTTCGGCCTGACAGGCGAAGCCTGCGTCAATCCCCAGATTCCCGACGTGACCCTGCCCTTTACCATGTGCCACGAGATGGCCCACCGGATGTGCATTGCCACGGAGCGGGACGCCAACTTCGCCGCCTTCCTGGCATGCAGCGTCCACTCCGATCCTTCCTTCCAGTACAGCGGCTATTTTATGGCCTACCGGTACTGCTATACCGCCCTTGCCAGTGTCCGGACTGCCGACGCCACCGCCGCCCTCCAGAATCTGGTCAGCGGGGTCAGCGACCAGCTCCAGCGGGATCTGACGGCCTATGACACCTTCTTTGCCGCCAAGCAGGACAAGGCTGCCACCAGCTTTGCCGATACCGTAAACGACACCTATCTGAAAACCAGCGGCGTCGCCACCGGCGTGGCCTCCTACGGAGAGGTCTGCGATCTGCTGGTGAACTGGCACATTCAGACGGTGGTGCTGCCCTCCATCAGCCAGATTGAATCGCCCTTCGACCCCTACGACGAAACTCAGATCGACCTGAGCGGCATTGTCAACGCGAGGTAATGCCATGGAAAAAACACTGACGGAAGGGCTGGAAGCCCTGGGCCTGTCCCTTTCCCGGGAGCAGCAGGATACCCTCTGCGCCTTTGGTCGGGCGGTGGTGAAGCAGAACCAGGTTATGAATCTGACCGCCATTACCGAGGATACCGCCGTGGCAAAGCTCCATCTGCTGGACAGCCTGACGGTGCTGTGCTGCGCCGACCTGAAGGGAAAGTCCCTCATTGACGTAGGCTGCGGCGGGGGCTTCCCCGGTGTGCCGCTTGCCATTGCCTGTCCGGAAGCGAAGATCACATTGCTCGACTCCCTGGGCAAGCGGATGAAGTGGCTGGAGGAGGTTCTCCCCACCCTGGGCATTTCCGCCAAATGCGTCACCGCCCGGGCAGAGGAAGCCGTCGCAAGCTTCCGGGAAACCTATGATTTCGCCACCTCCCGGGCAGTTGCCCGGCTGAACATCCTGCTGGAGCTGACTGCCCCTTATGTAAAGGTTGGCGGCACGGTTCTGGCTCTGAAGGGGGCTGCGGCAAGGGAAGAGCTGGCAGAATGCAAAAATGCCATCCGGCAATTGGGACTCAAGCTGGAGGATGTGAAGGAGTTCCCCATCGACGGAACGAATCACGCCATCATCCTTCTGCGGAAGGTATCTCCCACACCCAGGCAATACCCGAGACGCTACGCCAAAATCAAGCAGTCACCTCTGTAAACGTCACTTTATGAATTACATGCCACAATGCATGGCAGGCGCCTTCCGGAAACGGGAGGCGCCTGCTTCTGCCAAATCGGCTCTACCGCAAAGCGGCTGCAACCTCAATCTGGTTGCAGCCGTTTCTTATGTTATGCTTTTGTCGCCGGTCCTTTCGGTTGCCGGTGGCCTTCGCTATGGGGCTTTCACTGCCCCCAGCCCATAGTCTTATCCCTTCGTGAGGATATCAGCGGTTTCCAAACACCCACCGCAATGCATCCGGGAACCGCATTCTCCACTCCCGCTGGTTGTGAATGGCATCCTGATAGATGTTGTACTTGAGCATATTGCTGTCCAGGCCACCCTTCCGGAAGTAGCTATGAATGGTTTCCGTGCCATGCAGGAACTCTTCCTTTGTGCTCATTCTGCCGAATTCGTTGGTTCCCGTGTCCAGATACAGCCGCTTGATGTGGGCGTAGTCACCGGCCTTCAGCACCTCTTCCAGCTTATCCATCCAGATAGCCACAGCAGCGCTCATAATAATTGCCAGGTGGAAGGTCTGGGGATATTTTACGATGGCATACACACTGTTCAGGCCTCCGGTGCTGTAGCCGCAGATTCCCGTATGATCCGGGTCCGGCAGTGTCCGATAGTCCGCATCGATTTTCTGCTTCAGAGTGGTAGTCATCCAGTCCAGATAGGCAATGCCCTTACCCTCAATATGGGATTCGAAGTTCTTCCCCGCCGGGACATCAAAGTCCTTGACAAAGGGAGAATACTGGGCCGTCCGCACAGCGTGATCCTCCGGCGCGTTAATGGCAACCAGGATCACATCCGGCAAGTACTTTCCGTAGTCCCGGTAATACTGGGCAAATCGCAGGCTCTCCGCACCCCAGAAGGCTTGCTCATCACAAAACACATCCTGGCCGTCGTTGATATACAGCACCGGATAGCGTTTTTCGCCGGTCTCGTACCCATCCGGCAGAAATACCCGTACCGTTGTATCCCTGTCCAGTGTGTCGATTCGCTCTTTACGTTCGTCAATTCTCATAATTCTCACTTACTCCCAAATCCCGCAGCTCCAGCATTGCCAATGCCTGACCGCTTAAGTATAACACATTTTCTTCCGAAAAACTGATAAAATATATTTTCTCTTTCCGGAGGCTGCCAATTCCGTCATCCATGGCAATATTTCCCACCAGTTTTCCATCCAGCAGCTCTTTCAGAAAACGATTGTAAATGTACCCTTCCACAATGTTCAGATCTTCCCACTGCATTCCCTTTTTCCGCAGGAAGGTCTGATGGTCCTCAGGGCAGGGCGCAATTTTGTTTCCGTCCGTGTCTACCCTTTCCGGAGACACGCCTTGCTTCAGGTCAAACAGATACCAAAATTCATTGTTTGCGGCACAGACAAAATGCTTTTGGAACAGAAGCTCCGATGTATACAGGGTATCTCCGCACCGAAATATGTTGACGTTCCGGAATCCATCCGCTGTCTCAAGATATCCGCAGGCGGCCCGCACCGGCTCCTGAGCGGAAATGTACGTTTCGATCCACTTGAAAAAGGCCTCCCCGAATTGGGTCTGGATCTGCCGAAACGTCCCATTCCACTGGGTACTCTGCCCATGGATCTGCCAGAAGATCCAGATGCAGTATGCTGTGGCGAGGGCGACCACCAGGCCGGAGCGCACCAGAAAATAGCCGCAGCAGATCACTGCCAGAATCAGAAACCTTCCGTTGTTCTTTTTTCGGTTTTCCTCCCGGGTGTCCTTCAGCCTGGCAATCGTCTCTTCCATAGCGCTGTATTTCCTTTCTTTCCTGAATTACAGGAACTTGCCAAACATGAAGGAAGCGATGATCAGCATGATAGCGCCGCCGATGCGGGAAGAGATCTGCGCATACGACATCAGCTCCATCCGGTTTGCGGCACCCAGCACCTGAATGTCGCCTGCACCGCCGCCGTTTGCCATGCAAAGAGCAGAGGTAATGGTGCACTCGATGCGATGGAACTTGAACAGAGGCGCAACCAGCCAGGAGCCGATCACGGCGCCGGTGACCACCGCCACGATGATGATCATGCTCTTGAGGCTGAATACCTTCACATAGTCCATCAGGTTCGTGCCGATACCGACAGTCACCATCAGGGGCAGAGACATATGCTTCACAAAGAACTGCTGCATGCCCTTGGTGCCTGCACGAACATTGGCAGGAACAATGCCGGTCATGTTCAAAATGGCTACCAGGATGATCATAAACGCAAACTGGTGAATGGTAAAGCCCAGGTCCGCATGGTTGATGATAGACAGCTTGGAGGAGTAGAATCCGCTGAATACGAAGCAGAACAGGCCCAGAGCCAGACCGGCAGCGTAATCGCTCAGGACAGGCTTGTAGTTCTCTTCCTCAATGACCATATTGGCAGCAGTCTTCATCAGCTCACCATTGCCGGTCAAACCGGGCTTCTTCTGACCCAGACGGTTCAGCAGTGCCGCATAAACAACAGCCACCAGGTTGCCCAGGCTCAGGATGGCAAAGGCACTGGCATACCAGGACTGGGAATCCTGTCCTGTGACTTCTCCCCAGATCTTGCTCATGGGAACAGCACCGGCACCATTGCCGCCGCCCATAATGGGAAGGGCATAGGTCATAATTGCGTCCATGGCGCCCACACCGGTCACCATGCCGGCTAAACCAGCCAGTACAAAAGCGCCAGCCACGGCAGCGAGAATACAAGGGATGTAGCCGCCGAAGGACTTGAGCAGCAGCTTCCGGTTGACAGACAGCACGGAACCGGTGATCAGGACCAGGATGTACAGGTTCAGGAAGCCGGTGCTGCCATTGAAGTTATTCAGGGTGTCCACCAGGGACTGGGGAATGAAATGGAAGGTGTTCAAAGCGCCTGCTACCAAGCTGGTCAGCAGCATACCCCCGCCCAGCCAATCCTTCCATACGGGGATATGATCGCCGATGAATCCAACGCCGGCGCCAAAGACCACTGCAAAGCAGAGAGCACCCACCATATTATTGGGAATCGCTTCCTGAAAGCCAACGATCCATGTGATAACCAGAACGACGAGGTACATCCAGGCAGGCATGCCCAGAATTTTTGTTTCTGTGAACTTCTGTTTTAACGTACTCATAGGTTCCTCCAAACTTCGGTCTCTTTATTTTGTGGATGGGTTTCGGGATATTCGCTGATTTACCGGTAAATCTTTCAATTGGAATTATACGTTCCCCCAACCCCGAATGCAACCTTTTGGCTATTCCGTTCAGTATTTCAGGCTATAACCGTTTGGAATTGGATAGATTCAACAGCACCTTATGGAGAAGAAAATGGCGCAGGATTCGCCTCAAAAGACGCCTGCGCCATTCCAATATGGAATGATACCCATTCCGATTTGATATGGGTATTTTTTCTATTCCCTCTGAAAACGCTGCCCCACAAAGTAGCGCCATAGGCTTTCCGCTCCCCGGGACAGGGTTCTGCCCTTCTTCCGGGCAATGATAACGTAGCGATATAGCTGTTCTCCCGCAACGGTGCACAATGCCACGTTTCCCGCGCTTCCATTCTCCACGGTCTGAAAGGGCACCAGAACCGCGCCGCCGCCCCCGCAGGCAACGGCATATCGGGTATTCACGAAGTCCACCTGGAAGGAATGGGCCGGTGTGATTCGGTATTTTTTCAAAAACCCTTTTTCCGCATAGTGGAGGCTGTGGGCTTCCGGGGAGAGAATATAGGTCAGGTCCGCGTTTCGCAGCTCCTCCAGATTCAAGGGAAGCAGATGAGACAGGCTGTTTGCGCTGAGATCCCTGCCCGCTACCAGGGGATGGTTCCTGGGGATCACCAGCACCAGCGGGTCTTCCTCCAGAGGCATGTATTCCAGCTTATCGGATATCACCGGATCTGTGTAGATTGCCAGCTCCGCCGTCTCGTCTTCCAGGGCTGCCTCACAGCGTTGGGCACTCAGGTGCAGATATTCCAGCTGCGCATCCGGATGCTCCACAAGGAAAGAAGCCGTCCGCTTTCCCGCGTAGAAGCCGCCCCGTTCCGTAGTGGCAATGCACACACGCTCTATGCCCTGCTGCTTTTTGCCGATCTGCGCCATCAGTTCCCGTTCCAGTTCCGCGTACTTCTCAGCGAATTCCAGGAAGGCTTCGCCTTCTGCCGTGACCTGAATGGGCGTTTTCTGCCGGTCGAAAATTTTGATGCCGATCTGCTCTTCCAGCCTGCTGATCTGCTTTGTCAGAGCGGGCTGGGAAAGAAACAGCTTTCGTCCCGCTGCTGAGATGCTCCCGCATTCAGCCACTGCAATGATGTAGTGAATGCCGTTTGTATCCAAATGGCTCAGCCCCTTTTCCGCTTTTATCCATCATAGCATAAGTCTCCCTAAAATTGCAAGTATTCCGAATGTTTTCTAAGGAAGCTCTGATTAAATCGGCAAGAGCTGACAGCGAAAGATTTTGGTTCAGGCGAAAGTTTGGAAAGTGGCGGAATACTGGATGTATTTCCCACTTTTCAAACTGCACGGCTGGGGCAAAAGATTCGCTGCTCAGCCGCAGACGATTTATTCAGAGCTTCCCTAATTGCTTCCGGGGGAGATTCTGATTCAATGGTCGGGAACTGACCATGTAAGAGTTCGGCTCAACCGAACGCTTCGCAGATGCCGAAACCCCTGCATAAAAACGCTTATTCACTGGTTTCTTGAGAAACAAGGCTTTTTATCAGCCTCTGTTTTGGAATCCATAGCCTGCCTCCAGCAGCCGGTTCAGCGCTTCGTTGGCTTCCTCGTCGGAAAACAGCCCCGTGAACCGCTGATCCACCGCCAGCGCTTCCAGGCTCAGCTCCAAATGCCCCGCCTGGGCCAAGGCAGCAAAGCCGTCACTGAGGCGGCTCCCTGTGAGACAGCGGTGGGCCGCCTTCATGGTCTCTTCCAGTGCAACGGGCCGCATCCGGATGCCCAGTGCCGCCGCCTGTTCCCGGGCTTCTGCCCAGGCCCTCATAAACTTTTCTTCCATAGTTTCATTCCTTTCAAATTGCCGCAAATACATACCGATACACCAGATGCCAATACCAAGGCTTTTCCCGCAAAGCGCCTTCTGCCTGTGCTGCCCAGTCATCGAAGCAGGCCAGCTCCTCCTCCGTCAGGGTATGCTGGCTGAATTTTGCTTTCAGGGCCAGATTCCGCAGCTCGCCGGGAGGCGTCTGATGCAGCAGGGCGGCAAGCTTTTCCGTCCTCCGCCACCGGTGCAGCCCTTGCCGGTTCGGGTCTCCCCGCTTCCGGCTCCACCGGCTCCAGGCCCGCCGCAGGCGGTATTGCCCCTCCAGAAGCCCCGGAATCAGCACCAGAATGCCCAGCAACCGAAGGCTCTGCCCTACCCAGGCCGGCAGGGTCTTTTTCATTTCCGGCTCCCGGGGTGCCTCTGTCTCCGGTGGTGTCAGGGATTCTTCCGTGGCAGGCTGGGTAATCTCCTGGATGGGCTCCGTCTCCTGGGTCTCCTCCGTGGGGACGGAAGAGGCCTGGGGCTGAGGCTCCGAAGGCTCGGCGGTCAGTCCCTCAGCGGGGGTCGCTTCCAATATCACCCAGGCTCCCACCGCCGGCTCATAGTATTCTACCCAGGCATGGGCATTTTCTCCCGTGGCAAAGGCGGTTTCCCCCGCTTCCACAGGCAGCATATAGCCGCTGACATACCGGCTTTCGATCCCCGCCGCCCGGAGAAGCACCGCGGCGGCAGTGGCAAAGTGGACGCAGTAGCCCCGCTTGCCTTCCTGTAAAAACCAAAGCGTAAAGTCTCCCGCCCCCTCCGGCATGGGCGAGACGTTCTTATCATATACCGCCGCCTGACGGACATAGGCCCCAATTGCCGCTGCCATCTCTCCCCGGGTTTCTGTCCCCTCCAGGATGGGGCTCAGCAGCTCCCGGGCAGCTTCCCGGACGGCTTCCGGCAAGTGAAGATACCGACTGTCAGGAGCCGTTCCCGCTTCTCTCCCTTGTGCCTCGGGAAGGCCCTGGCGGACAAAGGCATAGCTTTTCTCCATCCGCAGGTTCGGATATTTTCCGTCAATCAGGCTCAGGCCCCCTCTGGGATAATAGGGCAGGTACACCCGGTTCAGCTCCTGCCGGGTCTCCACCGCCACATATCCCAGACTCTCTCCCTCGCCGCCGAATTCCTCCACCCGGTTGGGGGATACCCGCCATAGCCCACCGTCATAAACATCGTAGTCCTGGCCCCGCAGGTACAGCGTTCCCCCGGTTTCCGCCGTTACGGCAAGAACCTCCTCCCGGGAATCCCGCCGGGGACCAAGGGATGTCAGGCTCAGGGTTTCCGGCACGACGGGCTTCTCCTGGGACATGGGCATCTCGATTACCCCGGTCTGTTCCGGAGAAAGGGACTGAACCCAGGCGGCGAGGTTTTCCCGAATGGACTGGGCATGGCCCACATAGCCCTCCCGAGGCATGGCAAGGAACAGGCCTCCCAGGGCCAGAACCACCGGCAGGGCCGCCAGCAACGTCAGCCGGTTTCCCTGACGGGCGTCCTCCCGCCGGAGGCTTCCCGTGAGGATCAGCAGCGTCATTCCCAAAATCAGCAGGAACAGCCAGACTGGCTCCGGGACGGTATCCGTCACCACCACGCACAGCAACAGGGGCACCATCGCCATGCACACCGGCAGGGATGCTCCCTTCCCCCGGCATACCGTCCAGGTCACCGCCGTTCCAAACAGCATTCCCAGCGCCGTCAATGGCAGGTCTGCCCTGCCCGCGTCCCAGGGCGTATCCACCATTTGCACCACGCCCCAGTGGTAGGCCTGGTTATAGATATGGGAAATCCGATAGACAAGCTGCCGGAATTCTTCGGCAAACTCCCCCAAATGCCAGTGGTAGCCCATCAGGGCACCCCAGCCCACCATTTCCGGGAGCCAGCCGTGCTTCATAGAAAAGGCAACGGCCCCGAACAGGCAGGCTCCCACGCACCAGGCCGCCACCCTTCCCGGAGATTCCACATTCAGGGAGAAGGCGGTGACCAGGCATCCCATGACGCCCAGAGAGAGGACCAGGGCCAGCGCCAAGGCAATCACCGCCGTCACAATCCAATCACGCTTCATCCGGCTGTCCTCCGATGTGGTAGCGCCAGGAGGCGGAAAAGCTCTGGCTCCGAAGGGAGCCGGAGGGGGCCTCCGGGGCGCAAAGCAGGCTGTCCAGGGCCTTCCCCAGTTCCTTTCTTCCGGCAATCCGGAAATCCCGGATTCCCTCCCCGGTCAGAACCCGCATTTCAAAGGGCAGCTCCTGCTTCAGCAAATACTCCCCCAGCCAGAGCAGCCGTCCGAATTTCCGGTCAAGCTCCTCCGCCGTGCCCCGGAGGGTCATGGTCAGCAGCCGCCCCCGAAGGGGCTCCATGGGCTCCCGGATGGTCAGGCTTCCCGTTTTGGCGGACAGCTTCCAGTGGACCTGGTTCAGACTGTCCCCGGGACGATAGAGCCGAAGCTCATGGTTTTCTCCGTAGCCTCCGCCAAATTTGGGCTTCCAGCGCTTGGGTACAAATTGGCTCACATCCGGCACGTTCTGTACCGGCAATCTTCTGGGCCGGACAATCACCCGGGCCGGTTCCCTGCTCCGGACAGGGATGGAAAACAAGCCCAGGTAGTCGCAGACCCAGGTTCTTTCCGCCGTGATTCCATAGCCTCCGCAATGCTGCGTGGGTACGCCCTCCTGGGGATCGTAGGGGCGTGTCTCTCCGGTGCCTAAGCGGCGCAGCCGCAGCCGTCCCCGGAAGGGCAGCATGGGATAGGGGCTGACCCCCAGCAGCCACAGCTCCCCATTTTCCCCCATGGTCAGCCGTCCGGCCCCCTGAATCTGCATCCGGAAGGTCAGCATCCCCGGCAGGCTCAATAGCAGGGACAGCAGAGGCAGCCCCAGAATCACCGCCATGGCAATGCCGGAAAGCCATCCGTCATAGGCCACATACAGCATCCCGCCGCACAGCAGAGCGGCGGCGTAAATCAATCTGTGCCCTGCCATATCAGCGCAGCTTGGGAGCAGGAACCGATGCCAGAATCTCCTGCAGGATGGCTTGAGGCTCCTTTCCCTGGGCCTCCGCCTTGGGCGACAGCAGCAGCCGGTGGGCTATCGTATGAGAAAAGACCTCCTTCACATCTCCGGGGGTCACAAAGTCCCTGCCCCGGAGACAGGCCACGGCCTTTGCCATGGCGGTGACGGACAATGTGGCCCGGGGGCTGGCCCCACGGAGGATGTCCGGGTTGTCTCTGGTGGCACTGACCAGGCTGACAATATACTGCACCACGCTGTCACTTAAATAGGCAGCCTCCACCTGATCCTGCATCTTCACCAGCTCCTCCCGGGTCATCAGGGCAGACAGGGTATCCAAAGGATTCCCGCCCTGACGAGTCCGCACCATGGCAGCCTCGTCCCGGGGGCTGGGATAGCCCAGAGACAGCCGGATCATAAACCGGTCCATCTGGCTGTCCGGCAGCAGAGAGGTGCCCGCCGCGCCGGTGGGGTTCTGGGTGGCAATCACCGTAAAGGGCCGGGGCAGGGGGTGACTGACTCCGTCCACCGTCACCTGGCCCTCCTCCATGGCCTCCAGCAGGGCGGACTGGGTCCGGGAGGTGGCCCGGTTCAGTTCATCCGCCAGGAACAGATTGCAGATCACCGCCCCAGGCTGGTAGCGCATAACGCCGTCCTTATCCGGGATGGAATAGCCGGTCACATCTGAGGGCAGCACATCCGGCGTAAACTGTACCCGGTTCCAGCTTAAATCCAGCACCTTGGAAAAGGCCAGAGCCATGGTGGTCTTCCCCACCCCGGGAATATCCTCCAGCAGAATATGACCCCGGGCCAGAATGGCTGCCAGCACCCACAGCAGCACCGGGTCCTTTCCCACCACAACCCTGCGCACCTGGGAAAGAATCTGCTGGGCGTAGCCGGTGACGGCGTTTTCCTTGTTCGTCATTGGGTTTCCCCCTTCAAGCATGTTTTGCCCATTGTACAATTTCTCACCTGAAAAAGCAAGGGCGGCCCTCTTAAGATTTCTTTAGGGTAGGGGAATTCCGGGAAAATCTCGGCAAACTGTCCATTTTCTTCCGTTATTTTTCCAATATTTCTCTGCCATTCTTGTTGCAAACTCACAAAATTATGGTAAAATAACCTGGAAGCATCCGAACCCGAAGGGGTGCGGTGCAATAACCTTTCCTATTTTTCAGGAGGCAATTATGGATTTGACCACGGCAACGGATGAATATATCCATGCCCTGCACCGGGGCCAAAAAGAATACCGGGAGCTGCTGATGGCGGGGAAGTCCCCCTATCCCGCGGTTCTCGATGAAATCCTGCCCGAAAACGGCACGGAGTCCATTGTGGATGTGGGACTTCTGGAAATTCCCTCTGAACGGATTATCGGCGTCAAATCCGCCGGTCGGATTACCGCCTTTTCCGCCAGCTTCTGCCCCCTTCTGGACACCAAATCGGAATTCTACGCCAAATGGGTAGCCCTCTGCGCCGCCCACCTGGGGGATACGGGCATTACCGATCCCATCCTCTGCTATGAATACCTGGGTAACTTCTATGTCCAGGAGGGAAACAAGCGGGTCAGCGTTCTGCGGCATTTCGGCGCTCCCCGGATTCCCGGCAATGTCAAGCGGATTCTTCCTCCCCGCTCCGACGACCCCAGAATCCGCGCCTACTATGAGTTTATCGACTTCTATAAAACCGCCCGGCTTTACTGTGTCCAGTTCCGCCGCCCGGGGGACTACGCAAAGCTTCTGACCCACCTGGGCAAAAAGATGGGCGACCCCTGGACCGAGGATGAGCAGCACACCTTCAGTGCTTATTTCCACTATTTTCAGGACGCCTTTTCCGCCCTGAACACCCGGGATGCGGATATTCTTCCGGAGGAAGCGCTGCTATTGTGGCTGGAGCTGTACCCCTTCCGGGACCTGGGGGATCTCTCCGCCGAGATGCTGAAAAAAAGCGTAGCCGCTCTGTGGAAGGATATGGTAACCACCACCAAGGGAGACGCCGTAAAGGTGGAAACCAAGGCGGCGGGCGACGGCGTCAGCTTCCTGACCCGGTTCCTGGGCAGCATCGACTCCCTGAATGTAGCCTTTGTCCACCAGCTCCAGCCTGCGGAAAGCGCCTGGGTCATGGGCCATGAGGAGGGGCGCAAGCACATTGAGCAGGTCTTCGGCAGCAAAATCCACACCCAAAGCTATTTTGGCGCCGCCAATCCGGAGCTTGCGGAAAGCCTCATTGAGCAGGCCGTCGCCGAAGGAGCCCAGGTGGTCTTTACCACAGCCCCGCCTTTGAGCCGGGCCACCTTAAAGGCCGCCGTAAAATACCCCAAGGTGCGGTTCCTGAACTGCTCCGTGGATATCCCCTATTCCAGCATCCGCACCTATTACGGTCGGATCTACGAGGCAAAATTCATCACCGGCGCCATTGCCGGCGCCATGGCGGGAACGGATCGGATCGGCTATATTGCCTCCTATCCCATTTTCGGCGTTCCCGCCTCCATCAACGCATTCGCTTTGGGCGCCCTGCTGACCAACCCCCGGGCCCAGATCGAGCTGCGCTGGTCCTGCCTTCCGGGCACTCCCCAGGCGGACTTCCTGGCGGACGGTATCCGGGTCATCTCCAATCGGGATGCCCCCATCCAGTCGAAAATGTATCTGGATTTCTGCAACTATGGCACCTACCTTGCCAATGACCGGGGAGAGATGATCCCTCTGGTGGCCCCCATCTGGTCCTGGGGCAAGTTCTATGAGTTCGCCATCCGCAGCATTCTCAGCGGCGGCTGGAAGAAGGAAACCGGCGAGGCTGTGGCCCTGAATTACTGGCTGGGTATGGACAGTGGCGTCATTGACATCGCCCTGTCCGACAAGCTTCCCCAGGGCCTGAGGCAGCTTGTGTCCATCCTGAAGCAGGGCCTGTGCGACGGCACCATCGATCCCTTCTATCGCAAAATAACCGCCCAGGACGGCACCGTCCAGAACGACGGCACCCAGCATTTCACCCCGGCCCAGGTGCTGCACATGGATTGGCTTTGCGGCAATGTCATCGGTGAGATTCCCCAATATGAGGACATTCTCCCCATTTCCAAGGCCACCGTCCGGGAGCTGGGCATCTACCGGGATACCATCCCCGCGGAAAAAGAAACCAGCTTCCAGTAACGCCCCGAAGGGGCCGTACTTCCGCGAAAAAGGAGATCAGCGTGAAGATTTTGTGTGTTTCCGATGAGGAATGTCCCGCCCTGTGGGACTACTATCAGCCAGGGCGGCTGAAGGAATATGATCTGATTCTCGCCTGCGGGGACCTGAACGCCAGCTATCTGACCTTTCTCGTCACCATGGCCCGGTGTCCCGTGCTGTATGTCCACGGAAACCACGACGGCGGCTATGCCCAGCGTCCGCCGGAGGGCTGTGACTGCATCGACGGACACATTGTCACCTATAATGGCCTGCGGATTCTGGGGCTGGGGGGCTGCCGGAAGTATCGTCCGGGCAGCCACCAGTATACCGACGCGGAAATGGAGCGCAGAATCCGAAAGCTCCGCCCCAAGCTCTCCCGGATGAAGGGGGTGGACATTGTGGTCACCCACGCGCCTCCCGAGGGTCTGGGAGACGATACCGATCCCGCCCATTGGGGCTTTGCATCCCTGCGGAGCCTGCTGGAGCGCTATCATCCCACCCACCTGATCCATGGTCACGTTCACGCCACCTACGGCTGCAACCGTCCCCGGGAGATCGAATACCAGGGGACGAGAATCATCAACGCCTATGAGCGCTACACCATCGAGATTCCCGACCTTCCCTGCAAGGAAAAGGACTGGGGCCGTGTGATCTACAAAACCAGGCTTTCCGGACATCGGGATTTTGATTGACTGCCATAAAGAGAGGACACAGTATGTTTACTGGCTTTACACCGGAGACCTTCGATTTTCTCTGGGGAATCCGCATGAACAACAACCGGGACTGGTTCCTGGAACACAAAAACCAATACGTCTCTACTTTGTATGAACCCATGAAGGCCCTGGGGGCGGAGCTGTTTACCCCCCTTCAGGAGCGGTCCGGGGACCTTCTGAAGGTCAGCCGGATCTACCGGGACGCCCGGCTTCACCATCCCACCCCCTACAAGGAAAGCCTGTGGATCTGTATCCGCAGGGATGTGGAGTGGTGGGCAGAGCATCCCTGCCTGTATTTTGAAATCCGGCCCGAGGGTGTCTCTTACGGCTTCTTCCTGTGGAAGGCCCCCTCCGCTGCCATGGAGGCCTTCCGTCAGCGAATCGCTCAGAAGCCGGACGAATTTCTCTCCCTGATCCGCACCACGGAGGAGAAAACCGGAATCCCCATTTCCGCCGTGGATTATAAGCGGCCCAGGCAGGCGGAGAACCCGGACCTTCAGCGGTTCTTCGCCTGGAAGGAGCAGATCGGCTGCGTCATTGATGAGGAGCCGGGAGAGAACCTGTTCACCCCGGAGCTTTCTCGGCGGGTGCAGGGCTTCTTCCGGGACTTGATTCCTCTGTACGATTACTTCAACCAATTTAACCCCTGATTTTCAGCACAAAGGAGCGAGAAAGATATGAAAAACACCGTGTTTACCGGCATGGCTACGGCCCTCATCACCCCCATGACCAAAACAGGCATCGATTACGAGGCCCTGGGTCGGTTCATCGACTTCCAGATTGACAGCGGCATTAACGCCCTGGTGGTCATGGGCACCACCGGCGAGAACGCCACCATTGAGTACAGCGACCAGAAGGAGGTTATCCGCTACACCGTAGAGCGGGTAGCGGGCCGGGTCCCCGTCATTGCCGGCACCGGCACCAACAACACCACCCATGTGCTGGAAAACACCAGAAACGCCTGCGAGGTTGGCGCCGACGCGGTGCTGGTGGTGACCCCCTATTATAACAAGGCCACCCAGAACGGCCTGGTCCAGTTCTTTACCACCATTGCCGACGCCTCCGACGTGCCGGTCATCCTCTATAACGTTCCGGGCCGCACCGGCGTGAATCTGCTGCCCAAGACCGTGGCGATTCTTGCCGAGCATCCCAACATCGTTGGCATCAAGGAAGCCACCGGCAACGTGGCCCAGATGATCGAGATTCAGACCCTCTGCGGGGACAAAATCGACATCTATTCCGGCGAGGACGCCCTCACTGTTCCCATGATGGCTATGGGAGCCGCGGGAACGATCAGCGTTTTGAGCAACGTCATGCCCCGGGAGTGCGTCGCCATGACCGACGCCTGCATGGCCCGGGATTTTAAGACCGCCGCCCAGTGGCAGTGTAAGTTTATGGGCCTGATCAACGCCCTGTTCAGCGAGGTCAACCCCATTCCCGTGAAAGCCGCCGTCTCCGCCATGGGCTACGGCGAGGAAAATCTCCGTTTGCCCCTGACCCGGATGGAGGACGGCAACCGGGCGAAGCTCTTTGACGAAATGCGGAAGCTGGGTGTGAAGGTATGGTAAGTGTAATCTGCGGCGCCAACGGCGCCATGGGCACATTGCTGTGCGATCTATTAAAGGACGAGGTGGCAGGCCGGGTCAGCATCGACGGCGAAAAGGGCGCGGCGAAAACCTTTGCCGACCTGGGTTGGGTCGATGCCGACGTGGTCATCGACTTCTCCCACCACACCGCCGTCAGGGATGTTCTGGACTACGCCAAGAAGGTCGGGGCCGCCGCCGTCATCGGCACCACCGGACACACGGAAGAAGAAAAGGCCCTGATTTATGAAGCTGCCAAAGAAATCCCTGTGTTCTATTCCGGCAACATGAGCTTAGGGATTGCGGTGCTGTGCCGTCTTGCCAAGGAGGCCGCCCGGTATTTCCCGGACGCGGACATTGAAATCGTGGAGGTCCACCACAACCGAAAGGTGGACGCCCCCAGCGGCACCGCCCTCATGCTCTATAACGCCATTCACGAGGTGCGTCCGGAGGCCACGGCCCACTGTGGGCGGACCGGAGAGGGCAAGCGGGAGAAAAACGAAATCGGTATCTCCTCCCTGCGCCTGGGCAGCGTGGTGGGCATCCATGAGGTGCACATCCACACCGGCACCCAGTGCCTGACTCTGCGGCACGAAGCCGTGACCCGGGCCATGCTGGCAGACGGAGCCGTGGATGCCGCCCGGTTTGTGACCGGCAAACCCGCAGGATTGTACACCATGGATTCCATGCTGGGCTGAGGAGGAAAACCATGCTTGTTACCTATATGAACGGCGCGGGCAACGACTTTATGGTCCTGGACGCCCGGGGAAAATCTCTGGACTACCCCGCCCTTGCCGTAAAATTATGTAAACTCACCGGCGCTGACGGCTTCATGGCAACGGACCGTTCCGACAAGGCCGATTTCCGCCTCCACTTCTACAATGCCGATGGCACCCGGGGGGAGATGTGCGGCAACGGTGCCCGGTGCATTTGCCGCTTTGCCTACGATAACGGCATTGCCGGCAAAGACATGGTGGTGGAAACCGACGCGGGCCTTGTTCCCGGCTGGCGTCTGGATGAAAACCGGTATCGGGTCAAGCTGAATAACCCCGGTGTTCTGGACCTTCACCGGAAGGGCGATGTAGCCTATGTGGAGCTGGGCTGTCCCGGGGTTCCCCATGCCGTAGTGGAATACCAGGGGGATCTGTGGAAGGACGCCGACGCGCTCAGGGAAACCTTCCGCGCCCTTCGCTTTGATCCTGCCTTCCCCAAAGGGGCCAATGTGAATTTCTTCCAGGTTCTGGGAGACAGCGAGATTCGGATTTTGACCTTTGAGCGGGGTGTAGAGGACTACACCCTGGCCTGCGGCACCGGCAGCGGCTCCGTTGCTTTGGTGCTGTGGCTTCAGGGACGGCTCCCCGGCGGTGTTCTCACCGCCCACAACCGGGGCGGCACCCTGACGGTCACCGTGAAAGGGGCGCAGGGAACCGTCACCGATCTGCTGCTGGAAGGCCCCACCGAGGTCTGCCAGATCTACGACATTGAGGGCTAAAATGGAGCGTATGTCAGAGATAAGCGACTTTTCCTTTGAAGAACGGAAGACTTTTTTTAAGAAAAAGTGGCGCAGGGAGCATATTGCCCTTTTTGTGATCCTGCTGCTGATTTTTGCCGGGTCAGTCATTTTTCCCTTTGTTTTCCATAAGCCCTGGTTCGCTGGCCTGGCCCCGCTGGTCGCCTTTGTGGAGTATGGGTATCAAAACAATAAAATGATGATCTATGTGGAGAATCATCTCTACGATTGACGAAAATCCCTCACCCAAATCCGGGTGAGGGATCTTCGTTCTTTTTCTTAAAACCGCTCGAACTGGTCTACATCCAGGACGAACAGCACAACGCCGCCCAGACGAGTGGAGACGGGAACGGCAGTCTCCAAGGGGGACATGCTGTTGCCCGTGAGAAAGGAGGCGTACTGGGTCACAGTCCGCTGTCCATATTGCTTCAGAATCGCCAGGGCCTCCTCCAGCCGCGTATGGTTCAGTCCGACCATGAGGGTGACGCTCTGCTTTTTGAGAAAGCCGCCGGTGGATTCCAGAACCGTGGCATAGAAGCC
>CAYRDE010000013.1:0-29662 GCA_964422935.1 uncultured Oscillospiraceae bacterium
CTCCCATCAACGACCTGTCCCGTGGCTGCAACGCCGACGAGGTCTACAAGATGGCGATTATCACCGCCGCTCTGGTGTAATTCCCTCTGACAAACAAAAAAGCGGAGAGTTCCGGTTCCGGAGCTCTCCGCCTTTTTCGTATGTGTAAAAACGCTGATTGGGGTTTCCCGGAGAAGCTCACAGCCTGGGGTATTTGCCGATCCCGTGTCCCAGGAGCCGGAGTATTTCCAATTCGTCCATGGCATCGAAAAGGGCGTTGTGGGTTTCCCGATAGCCGGGATTGTGGGAGAGCAGGCGAAGCATGGACTCCACGCCATATCCCCGTTTCAGCCGCCCGGTGGAGCAGCACTCCGCAGAGGCGGGAATCCTCCAATTGAATTGCCGGTAAGCTGCCAGAGCCATGATATCATGCCAATGAAAGCCGCCCAGTTCCGGCAGATGGCTCCGGTCAAATTTGGCATTATAGGCAAAAATGGCAAAGACGTTGTTGCGTCGGAGCCAATCGGTCAGATCCCTCATGGCGTCGGACCGGGTACAGCAGACGGGTTTTACCGGGGTATCCAGAAACAGGGCGTCATAGTACATTCCGCCCGCGCCGCATTCCAGAGGGAAAATATGGTATTTCAGCTCCATAGGCCGGAAGGTGGTTTCATCGGCAAGTACGGTGCCGATAGACATCACCTGGTCTGCCCAGTTGGTTTCCGTGTCGATGACTGCGAACTTACCCATAGTTTCCTCCCTGACGGCCTTCCTGTGTTTTGAAGATTCGACCTACTTTACGATAAAACCGGCGGGGAGCTTCCAGGAGCTGTTGGAATAGTAGAAGGTGACGGAAGTCATCAGATACTCCCCGTTATAGTACATGCAGGTGGAGCTGCCACCGTCCAGGTTGGCGGCGTTCACCGCACCGTACTGGGTCATAATCTCGATCAGGTCGGCGGCGGAGGCACCCAGATGTCCGTTCTTGCCCCGACCATCTGTGACCAGCAGGAGAACGGAACCGTCCGCGCACTGACCGATGGCAGTGCGGGGGTTCAGGCCACTGCCAGCGCCGTTCATGCCCCGGGGATTGCCGTTGATGATTAACTGCACAAAGTGGTTGTTGGCGTCGCTGCTCTCCTCCTGGAACGTAACCGCATCCCGGATGCCCTTCTCCTGTACCAGCGCTTCCAGCTGGGCGGGAGTCATGCCGTTGATATCGATGATCTGCAAAATATTATCGTTGTCAAATCCCACAAGCACCAGACCAGGATATTCGTCCGGCTGATTGTACTGAATCTCGCCGTTGCTTACGATAACGCCATAGGGGCGACCGCCGGTGTTGTTGGTGGAGTCGTAGATGCCGCCGTTGATGGCGGCAAGGGCGCCGCTCTGCTGAGCCAGCTCTTCCAAAGTCACACCGGTGTCCCGCCAGGGATAGATGGTTGCCAGACTGATACGGGAGGGGTCCCGTACCTTCATCAGCTTTGCGGTATAGCTTCTGCCGGACAGTTCGATGACCTCCAGATCCTTTTCGTCAGAAGACTGACCGCCATCCCCGGCAGGCGCAAAGGTAATCAGGCCTGTGTCCACATCCTCGTCCAGCTTCACCATGGAGTTGGCATCCACGATTTCCTGGACTTCCTCAGAGGGGACAAACCAGGACACCAGGAATTTCAGCTGCCCGGTTTCCAGCATGGTGGTGACGAAGGTGCGCTTGGCGCTGGGAGAGGTGGAGCCGCAGATCATCTTCATGGACATGAAAAGGGTGAAGACGAGAACCACCACAACGGTCAGTATCACGGCAAGCGTGCGCAGCAGGTATTCCCCCAGGGTGGGCTTGCGGTATTTGGGGCGGTTGGGGGAGGGCGTTATGGGCTGACGGGGCGGCTGGGTGGGGCGGGACGGATTGGCCTGCTGTCTGGGGGAGCGCTGCACCGGCTCCCGATTTCTTTGGCGCGGCGCTTCAAAATATCCTCTCATAGGGTACCTCATTCCTGAATTTCCCGGTAATCGGCAAGATACCATTTGGGATCGTCCTTGCCGTTATCGGTACTGTCGTATTTTACAAAATAGAAGGTGGAGTTGATCACATCGTCCACTTCTCCGGTTCGCAGCACCAGCTTCTTTTCCAGCCGGATATCACAGGAGAAACAGTTGTCGGAGTAAACCACATAATTGGACACGGTTTCCACCTGGAAGGGCGGGTCTTTCAGAGTGTGGGAGCTGGTGAAAGTGATATCGATGCCGGTGGCCCATTTCCAGGCCACGTCCTGTAAGTAGGAGCCTTTGATCAGATAGGGGGAGAGCTGACCGTAGCCGTTGTTAGCGCCGGTGAGATCCTGGGTCATAAACAGGCTCCACAGCTTCGCCACTTCCAGCGGGTCAATATCCACATTCAGGGGCAGCGTATCCTGTGGCGCAAATTCCCCGGCGATGGTGACCGTCCGATTCTCCATGGTAAAGTCTACCGCATTGCCATTGCCGTCCAGAATCTGAAAGTCCGGCTCGTCGGAGAGCAGACGCAGAACATAGGTGGCGGTATCCGGTACATCCGGGCAGTATTCCTTGACATATTTCAGTGCCTCAATGGGTTCCAGAGAGGCGGCCTCTAGGGGGACAGTCTCCAAGCCGCGAATGGTATAATCCACGGGGACGGTAACCGTATAGTCTGTAAAGGTGGGCAGGTTACCCTGGTCATAGGGGACGGAGTTGCCGAGAATGTCGCCAATCTCCACATGCAAAGGTGTCAGGCTTTGAATATCATAAGTGGCGGTCCCGTCGGTGATGGTGCCCTGGAGGACTTCGCCGTTATTCTTTACGATCACGGAGGCGGGGGCGGTGTAGGCGAACGTATAGCCGGAGACTTCTATCTTCTCCACGCTCCACAGATCCAGGGTAAAGATCAGCAGACGGGTCTTCTGACCCTCATGGTTCAGCGTGGCGGTTCCCACCTTGCAGCCGTTGCTCAGCACATCGAAGGTTTTCTTCGTGGCATCCATGGCACTGTGGTCTTCCTGGAAGGTAACGCTGCTGGCAAGAAAGTCCTGCTTGAATTGGGAAATCTCCGCTTCTGAGGGATTCCAATCGCTGCGCATTTGTTCCAGAGACAGGACATCTTCGAAGTCGCTGCCGCTTTTGGCCTTACGCAGCTTTTCTATCTGAGCAGACAAAACGTTTTCCGGCTGGGAGGATTCATAGTCTTTCAGGGCGCTGTGTACATAGATCAGTGTGCCAAGGGAGAGAACCATCAGCACAGCCAGAATCATCAGGTAGGGCCTCCGAAAGGAACGGGGCCTTCTCTTTTGGGGCGGACGGCGACCCGCCGGCTTTCTCCTATTCATGCTTTGTTCTTTCATGGGAATTCCTTTCGATGTCATCCTGTTTCGACAGAATGTGATGTCCTTTGAGTATAGCCCATTTTCAGCATAATTACAAGATCATTAAACAAATCTTAACAGGAAAACCAGATTGCTTTTTTCAGATTTGTAGATACAATAAAAAATCGGGGAATCGAACCCTACAAACACAGTGTATCAGACTGCGCCCCAGATTGCCTCCATGATTCCTGTGCCAATTGTGCATTTAAATCGAATGCCGGAGCCAAGTTTTTTGCTGGACAGTTTTTTCTCAACATGCTATACTATAGGTATTCGTAAGCAAACACGGTTTTTGAGGGGCTTTACAGCTCTGTTTGGAGGACGCTCGGATGGATATACAACAGCTGGAATGCTTAATCGAGGTGTGCAAATACAACAATTTTACCCGTGCTGCCAATGCGCTTTTCCTTTCTCAGCCCTCTATCAGCAAAAATATTGCCGCACTGGAGCAGGAATTGGGGGTTTCTCTGCTGGAGCGGTCACGCCATAATGTAACACCGACCAAAGCCGGCGTATATTTTGCCAGGGAAGCCCAGCGGATTGTCAGTGAAATCTCCTTTGCCTCCGAACGGGTAAAGCAGATTGCTGAAGGAAAGCATGGGTTTCTGCGAATCGGTGTCAGTGAGGAGCTTGATATCAATGGCCTGCTGCCCGGATTCCTCAATCGCTTTTCCACCAAGTATCCGGATATTGAAATCAGTATTTTCATTCATCCTTACCGTGATTTGCCAAATCTGATTCACTTCGGCAGCCTGGATGTGGCGTTTGGACCTTGCACATCCGCGGTTGGTTTGGATCTTCTCGGACTGAATTCCGTCTCTATCAACCGTGCAACCCCACGGCTTTACTTTTCAAAGGATCACAGGAATGCCAATAAGCCGGGGTTGAAGCCGAAGGATTTTACAGACGATGCCTTTATTGCACTGCGCAATCGTTTCAACAAAACCTTGCCCCGTCTGAAAAGCATGGGCCTGAACTTCCGGAGTGTCATCTATGTGGATACCCTGCAAGCGATGAAGCTCTATGTAGAAGCCAATCAGGGTATCTGTGTACTCGGTGAATCCTACACCATCATTAACTCCGAAAAAGTCAACAGTATCGTAGTGGATGGGATGGACAGTGTTGGAACGGACCTGTTTTATAAAGCCTCCCCCGCCAATGAGTCTGTGACGCTCTTTGAGCAGGAGTTACAGGAATACCTGAAAAAATCTGCTATCTCCCGATGAGCACGAAAAACAGTGCCGGTGAAGAAAACGCCTATCCGTGGGCCCGCATCTCATGTGGCAGTGCGATGATGGCGCAAAAACGGCTGCAGCATCGTAGCGCTGCAGCCGTTCCTTGTTTTTTGACGGTCAATGCGAAAATGGATTGGGAGTCCTTCCGGGGGAATGAATTTTATAGTAGTATGATCAGCAGAACCACAGCGGCAATTAGGACGCACCAATAGATTGACAGATTTCTATCGGATGCCTTACTGTCCTTAATGACCTGAAAAATGACAACTCCGCATACAATCAGCAGCAGTGCCATCAAAAACTGCAGGAAAAAGGAAATGAGTCCCTGAAACAGTGTGGACAGGTCATGTTCCCGGAAAAAACCGCCCTTCAGGCAGAATCCAATCGCAGTCAGCAGCGCGGAGCTGAGGAATGCCGTTGTGGAAACACCGTTCATGCCGACCTTTGTATCCGGTTCTTCAAGATCACCGGTTTTGCTGAACTCTGTGCGTATGGTATCAGCAATCGTTTTTTTGGGCCTTTTTTTCCGAAGATCATCCGGTCCGGTGCGCTTATTATCCTTTTGTAATTTCTGCATGATGTCAACTCCCCCCTGTCAGCTTAGTGGAACAGCAGCTTGCAGATACCGCCCCAAATCAGGATGGTCAGGTAGGCTCTCTCGAAGTAGACGATGAAGAAGTCTCTCAGCTTCATAGTGATCTTGGTGGAGTACAGAGAAGACAGGAAGCTTCCGAAGAATACCAGGATGACCATGACATAACCTACGCCGAAAACCTTGGTAGCCATGGTTGCGCCTTCCGCGGTGATGATTGCCGTCTGGGAGGCGATGGTGGAAACAGTGCCCAGACCCATCATTGGCGCAATGATATCGGCCTGCATACCCATGAGCTTCAGAACAGGCCAGTACACATAACCCAGCAGACGGAACAGCGGGGTATATACGTTGATCAAGCCGAAGAACACGATGGAGCCGATACCGATCAGGGAGATGTTGGCAACGGTGGGGATGGACTTCAGGAAGGTTTTGCCATTCGTGACAACAGGCGTCTTTGCGGCGTTCTTGATGCAGGTTTCTACGCCGGTGTTCCATGCCGCGACAAAGATATTGCCTTTCTCATAGTCTTCCACTTCCACTTCCATGCCTTCGTACCCTTCGTCAGGATACCTGGACAGGGGAGGAATGTGTGCGGTGATGGAGGTTACGATCAGAACGCTGAGCAGAATCAGACCGGTAATCAGGGTGAAGTATTCCATTGCACCGGCGGCGCTGGTCAGGGAGAGAATCAGGCCAATAGAAGGTGTGGCAAAGCCGGTAGCCATGATCAGAGCCTCTTTGTGGGAAACCTTTCCTTGCGTATAGTACATATTGGCCTGCATATGTCCGACGGTGAAATTGCCCAAGAACGCGCTGACGATGATAACGGCAACACGTCCGGGGACGCACCAGATGGCACGGCATACAGGACGGACAAAAACGCCGATGGCTTCCGGTAAGCCAAAATCAGTCAGGAACGGAATAAAAAACATAATAACCATAATCTGGATGAACATTTTTCCCATCAGGGAGTATGCACCGGTCAAGGTGTTGGCGCTGTCAAAGAAGGCAGGGCAGATGCTCAGGGCAACAAGCACGACCAGTACAAAACCGATGATACCCAGCAAATCAAAGAAGAAGCTGACAAAGTTCTTTTTGGCGTTTTTCCAGAATTTTTTCTTCACGACGGTAAAATAAGCAAAGACAGCACCGGCGATGATACTAATCTCCAGGTACTGGTGTCCTGCCAGCAGGGTGGTGATGAAATTGTTAAGCGCGTCAATGGGAAGGGTTGCTTTTCCGCCAATCGGGAATTTGATGAAGAATACGCAAACACCGATGAGAGAGCAGACGACAAAGCGTATTGCGGCTTGTGTCCTGGAAATAGTCTTTGTTTCTGACATAGAATCTCTTTACTCCTTCCAAATAATTCATAATAATAAGCACATGAACCTGCAAACTTTCCAATGCTTACATGTCTATTTTATCATTTTTTCGACAAATGATTAATTCGCTTTTGGAATAACTTTATGACTGTTTTTAAGTTCACAATTGCATCTCTTGATAACAAAAAGGAATTACCAAGTCGTGTAAAATATGGCATAATAGAACTGCAAACTTTCTGATGCGAAGCAAAAATCTTCGTTGAACAATTATTAACATAGAAAGGAGAAAAAATGAACGCTAAGACATACATTGAACCGCAAAGTGTACTCCCTGTCTATGATGAATGCGACCTTCTGGTTGTAGGCGGCGGTGCTGCGGGACATTCAGCGGCAGTCGCGGCAGCAAGAGCTGGTTGTAAGAATATCATTCTCATGGAGCGGTACGGATATTGCGGCGGCGATGTGACCGGCAGCTATGTCCTCATGCTTCCATGCCTTTCATGGTACAATAAAAATTATGTCCGTGGACTGCAGCATGAATGGATTGAACGGCTGGAAAAAGTACCCAATGGCGTCATTGCTTCCCCACTGGACGATATGGGCCGTGAGGACGATGCGGCCCTGATTCAGCACTGGAAGCGCTTCCCCGGAACGGTCTATGGACATACCAAAGAGCGTGTGAACAGGGCGGCTCAGGTAGAGCCCCAGCAGTTGAAGATTGAGATGGACAAGATGCTTGCCGAACATAGTGATGCCATCCGTATTCTGTACCATTCATGGGGTACCAAGCCAATTATGGAAGGCAAAACCTGTGTCGGTGTCATCTTTGAGTCCAAGGAGGGCCGCAAGGCGATCCTTGCCAAGCAGGTCATCGACGCAACCGGGGACCTGGATCTGTGCAGACAGACTGGAGGGGAGACATCCTCCTTAGCCAGCGAAAACGCCAGAAGCTCCCATACGGCGCTGGTCTATCGTATTGGCGGCTTCTCTTATCAGAAATACTGCGAGTGGAATGCCGCCAACCCTGTTGCCTCCGCCGCGCTGAAGGCAAACTACAACCGGATCACCGGCATTCGTTCCGCTTTTTTCCCCACGCCCATTGACAGTATCTCCTGGGCCAACAACTGGCACGGAAATCGGGACTGCTCTACCGTGGAGGGCTGCACCCAAACGGAACTGGAGGGCAGGGCGCATCTTCGTGAGGGCATCGAATATCTGAGGAAAACCTGCCCTTATGTTTTCTCCGATGCGTATCTTGTGGATGTGGCGCCGCAGATGGGGGCCAGAGGGTCTCATCGTCTGGTCGGCGATTACACCATGACCTATCACGATTTCCTCTTTAAAAAGCAGCACGATGATTGCATCGCCTGGCATTCCACCATGTGCGCGCTGAATGATCGGGCACCCGTTGAAATTCCTCTGCGTGCGATCCTGCAAAAGGGCGCTGAGAATATCTCCGCACCGGGACGCCACATGTCCGCCGATAGCATGGCGATTGACAGCCTGAATCTGATTCCCCAGTGCGTGGGAACCGGTCAGGCTGCGGGTGTGGCCGCGGCTGTGGCAATTGCGGATGGCACCACATTGCGGAATGTGAACATTCGTAAGGTACAGGATATCCTGGCCGGTGAGCAGGATGTTCCGCTGCCTAGAAATGCCCACACCGACATCAGCTACACCGAATGCGTACAGGAACACAACTATGGCCTGTACACCAAGGCAGCGCAGGAGGCAATTGCGGCCCACGGAAAGGTTGAACACTTTGAGTGGGGAGCTGTAGAGCACTAAGCCATAATCCCAAACAGAGAGCCTGTCTCCATATGATGTGCAGACATCATGTGGGACAGGCTCTTCTTTGCTGCTTAAGACGTGTATGTGCGTTTTTTTAGTGGTTATTTTGGGAAAAGGCTATCTGACGCTACCCATTGCGCATTTTCTGTGATACAATGAAAAAAACAGCCAGGGGAGGAAGGTAACATGTTCCGCAGAAAAGTAAAAAAGCAAACCTACGATAAAGAAACCCTTCGACCGGTGATCCGGTCGAGTATCTGTACCGGAGAACAGGTGGCGGGGTTTCGGAATATCCAGACGGGGAAATTCAGCGAGGTCATGCTGATCCGCAATGGCGGAGATCTGGAGGCGTTTTTGGAAGAGTACGATATTTCCGAGGCAGACATCGGCAGGGAATACTGATTTGGAATCTGACACAGACGCAATGGTTCCTCGCTCAAAACGAAAGGAGAAAACACAATGCAGTACATAACCCATTACCCATCCCCTCTGGGCGGGATCACCCTTGCGTCCAACGGCAATGCCATCACGGGGCTTTGGTTTGACGGGCAAAAGCATGACCGCGCTACCTTGACTGAGCCGTACCAGGAACGGGACATCCCTGTTTTTGCGGAGGCGGTGCAGTGGCTGGATTGCTATTTCGGAGGGAATCAGCCTGACTTCATGCCGGCGCTGGCCCTTGACTGCTCTTCCTTCCGCCGGGAGGTCCTGGACATTCTCAGGGAGATTCCCTATGGAGAAGTGATGACCTACGGCGAAATCGCAGGAAAAATCGCCCGGAAACGGGGGCTTTCCCATATGTCGGCACAGGCAGTGGGCGGAGCGGTTGGCTATAATCCAATCTCTATTTTAATTCCCTGCCACAGAGTGGTTGGCACTGGCGGCAGTCTGACAGGCTACGCAGGAGGAATACAGAGAAAGCTTGCGCTGCTGAAACTGGAAGGCGTCAACACGGAAGCGTTGGTGATCCCGAAAAAAGGGACGGCTCTATAAGGGCGCAAGGGAAATCTTTGCAAGCTTTTGCCGGTTAAGGAGGCGGCGCTGCAATGCCATCGAAAACGACTTTGCGGGAGAATTTGATTTATGAAATCCTGTCTGTGGTAGAGGAAATCCCGGAAGGGCGGGTCGCCACATACGGTCAGATTGCCCGCCTGATCGGGCGGGATAAAAATGCCCGGCTGGTGGGAAAGGTGCTGAGCATGGCGGAGTTTTACGGGGAGTACCCCTGCCATCGGGTTGTCAATCATGGGGGCAGACTGGTACCGGGCTGGCAGGAACAAGCGTATCTACTCCAATCGGAGGGCGTACCATTTAAGAATGAAAACCATGTGGACATAAAGCTGTGTCAATGGGACTGCTGATGATGGCCTTATACTATATAATAGATATCAGCCCAATCATATGGGGAAAGCACCCAGGGCTTTCTATGGGAGGAAAATCAAGTGGAATTAAAATATTGTGCTGTTTTGCTTCAAAATGAGAATATGGACGCCGGTTATGTAAAGGTTCCCTACGACATCAAGGCCCTTTTTGGCAAGGGGCGTCTGTTGGTGAATGCAACCTTTGACGGGGTTCCCTACCGTGGGCAGGTGGTGAAGATGGGCACACCCTGCTACATCATCGGCATTCCCAAGCAGATCCGCAGACAAATTGGCAAGGGCTTTGGGGACACCGTCGAAGTGGTGCTTCAGGAGAGAGACAGCGGCAAACCGTCTATGTGGAAATGCCCCAAATGCGGCAGAGAGTTTCAGAAGAAGGAGCAGAGCCATTACTGCGGCGAAAAGCCAAAGACGGTTGAGGAATACATTCTGAGCCAGGACGAGGACAAGCGGGGAGATCTGCGCTACCTCCGCTGGATTCTGCAAAGCGCGTTGCCGGAAGCGGAGGAACGGATTTCCTGGAGTATGCCGACCTATTGGAAGAAGCATAATATCCTTCACTTTGCCGCTTCCAAGAAGCACATCGGATTTTATCCGGGGCCTGCCGCCGTGGAACAGTTCTCGGAGGAACTGCAAAAATACAAAACAGATAAGGGAACAATCCGAATCCCCTATGGGGCGATTGACGCCGGGTTAATTGAGAAAATCGCAAAATGGTGCCTGGAAACCGGAAACCATGCGTAACAGATCAGGGGGAAAACCATATGGACTTTAAAAATCAGGATGCGATTTTGTTTTTTATGGGGCACCAGACGGCATTGCCGCTGTATGAAGCCTTTGCCGAAAAGCTGGCGGAACAGTTCCCGGATACCAAAATGAAGGTGCAGAAAACCCAGATTACCTTCTCCAATCGGCATGTCTATGCCTGTATTTCCTTCCTGCGGGTAAAAAAGAAGGCGGAGCTTCCGGATGGCTACTTTGTTCTGACCCTGGGGCTTCCGTACCCCCTGGAATCGGGACGGGTAGCGGTAAAGACAGAACCTTACCCCGGGCGATGGACGACCCATATCCTGATCAGCCAACTGTCTGATTTGGATGAGGAGCTGTTTTCCTGGGTGGAGCAGGCATATCTGTTTTTACAGACAAAATAATGGGCAGACTACGGACCGAAAAAGCCGCTGATTTCATTGCGAAATCAGCGGCTTTGTATGTGCTCCTTCTGGAGAGGGGGAACCGGGCACCCTTCCCTCAGAACAGAACGGTTTTCTCCATGGGCTTTGTGGAGGCGATCAGCTTGCCTCTGCGATAGGACCGCAGTACAGGCGCATTATCGTTGAGGGCCTCATAGTAGTTGGGGGCATCCAGAATAACAAAGTTTGCGTCATTCCCCTCCCGGATGCCATAGGCATCGCCCAGGTGCAGGGTGTGGGCGGCGTTGGAGGTTACGAACTTGCAGGAGTTCAGAATCTCGTCGTAGCCCAGCATGTGTCCGGTGTACAGACCCATGAACACCACATCCCGCATATTGGCATTGCCCAGGGGATTCCAGGGGTCAAAAATATCGTCAGAGCCGAAGGAGACATTGATGCCCTCGGCGGTCAGCTCCTTAACCCGGGTCAGACTGCGGCGCTTGGGATAGGTGTCGGTACGACCACCCAGATGGACGTTGACACAGGGATTGGCTACAAAGTTGATGCCGGACATCTTGAGAATGCGCATCAGACGGATGACATAGGCATTGTTGTAGCTGTGCATGGCGGTGGTATGGGAGGCAGTTACCATGTCGCCCATGCCGGTCTCATAGGCCCGGGTCGCCACGGTTTCCAGGCCCCGGGAGGCCTCGTCGTCAATTTCATCGCAGTGAACGTCGATGAGCTTTCCGTATTTCTGGGCCAGCCGGAAGCAGATGTTCAGAGACTCTACCGAATACTCCCGGGTGAACTCAAAGTGGGGAATGGCGCCGGCAGCGTCGGCACCCATTTTGAGGGCCTCCTCCAGAAGCTCTGCGCCCTTGGGATAGCTGAGAATGCCGTACTGGGGAAAGGCGACAATCTGAATGTCGATGAAGTCCCGGACCTCCTCCCGCAGCTCCAGAATGGCCTCCAGGGCGGTCAGCTTGGGATCGTTGATATCCACATGGGTCCGGACGTACTGGATGCCGTTGGAGGCCTGCATACGGATGGCCTTGTTGACCCGGTCCCGGACATCCTGCTTTGTCAGGCGGGGCTTATACTCCTCCCAGCACTGGATGCCTTCAAACAGAGTGCCGCTCATGTTCCAGCGGGGGCACCCTGCCGTCATGCAGGTGTCCAGGTGAACATGGGATTCGACGAAGGGAGGCAGCGCCATCTTACCGGTGCAATCCATCACTTCCTCACCGGACATGGGTTCTAAGTGGGGGGCAATGGCTTCAAACTTTCCTCCGGAGACCCGGAGATCCACAGGGGCATTTTCAAGAAACAGGTTTTTAAACAGCATAACATCCTCCATAACCGTGTGTAAAATTAAGCGTTTCTCTTGTGCGCCAGCTCCCCCAAAAAGAAGCAGGCGGCGGCGACTGCCATGGCGTTGAGGGCGGCAATTCCCCAGGGCAGCAGATTGGCGGTGACAAAGCCGATGACAATGCCGGCAAGATTGAACCAGTTGATGGCGGCTTCAGGTTGGACAGTCCGGAATTTTTCACGGTTGCGGAAATAGTCCAGAATCACGATGATGCCGATGGGAGGAAGGGCGCAGTTGAGGATATTGAGCCAGCCTACAAAGTTCCAGTACAGCCAGATGGCAAGGGCGGTGCCGATTATGCCGGAGACCCAGGTGGTGATCTTCATACGGACGCCGGTGATGTTGGAGATGGCAAGACCGCCGGTGTACAAGGCGTTATTATTGGTGGTCCAGATGTTGGCGCCCAGCACAATCAGGGCAGGGATTGCCAGACCCTGGGCAATCATAACGTAGAAGATGTCGTCCGCACCGGTAAAAGCGCCGCCGACAGCACCAAAGCAGAACATCAGGGTATTGCCCAGGAAGAAGGCAATCACGGTGGTCCAAACGGCAATCCGGCTGTTTTTGGCAAAGCGGATGAAGTTGGGGGTGGCAGTGCCGCCGGAGATGAAGGAGCCGATGACATAGCCGATGCCGGTAAACAGGGTGATGGTGCCTGCGGATTGGGAGAAGATGGCGGACAGACCGCCGCCCTCCGCCGCCGCGGTGCCCATGGAATAAACGCCCAGAATGACGATCAGGGGCACGGAGATATAGCTGACAATCTCCAAAGCCTTCATGCCGGTGGCGGCAGTGGCGGTCATCAGCAGACCGGCGGCAATGGTGAGCAGCCACGCATTGACCCCCAGAAGCTGGGCCGCGGGGATGGAGAACATGGCAACGCCCACGCCGAACCAGCCAATCTGGGTAAAGCCCAGAATGAGGGAGGACAGGTAAGAACCCTTGACACCAAACGTGCGGCGGCAGAGCAGGTCCATATTCAGGCCGGTGGAAGAGCCAATGAAGGCCAGAAGACCGCAGTAGGCCGACAGAATCAGGCCGCCGAGAATACACGACCAGATGAAGCCGGATAAATCCAGACCATTGCCTAGCTTCGCGCCTACGCTCATGCTGGCAGAGAAGAAGGTAAAGCCGAGCATGACGAAGAACATGTTCCAGAAGCCCTTCCGGGCGGATTCCGGAACGGCTTCCAGGGAGTAGTCGGTATCTACCTTTTCAGATGGGGTGGGCTTTTCGTTTTCACGCATCATAAAACCTCCTCAATACAAGTGAAATACAAACAAAAAGGGCCACTGTAATTTTGCGCCTTTATCATATCACGAGATAAATGGTTTGTCTACGTTATTTCCGCAATGGAACATCCGGGATTGCGCCCCGGCTTTTGTCCAGAAAACAGCCCCCCTTCGTGAAAACACAACTGCAATGAGGTGTTGATTGAAAAGAAAACGGCGCAGAATTGGGTAGCTCCCATTCTGCGCCATGATTTATTTCAGAGAGAAGAAATATCCCATTATTTTTAAAGGTAAAGTCCTCCTTAACCCTGGTCAATAACGGATTTATAGTAGTTGCCAAAGTCCGCTAGTGCGTTAATGATGGGAAGCATTTTTGTTCCAAGTTCCGTTAGGCCGTATTCCACTCTCGGCGGCTGCTCGTGATAATCGTGGCGATATGCCAATCCATCGTCAATCATTTGCCGCAAGCTATCTGTCAGGACCTTCTGTGAAATGCCGTCGATACTCCGCTGCAATTCATTAAATCTCCATGGTCGTGTTTTCAGGTTGCGTAAAATCAGCAGTTTCCATTTTCCGCCAATGAGAGACACGGCTGTAGCAACCGGGCATTCGGGCAATTCTTCTTTTTTTCGCATAATTCTTCACCTCAAGGTATAGTATAACATATTCGATTTTGAATGTACAGTTATAAAAAGGTGCGTACTTGTTTTTGCATGTGTTCCATACTATACTTATTAAGCAATCAAGGATTGCAGATCAACACCGGAGGTATTTTATTATGGTGAATTACACAAAAACAACAGTCGGCAAGGAAAACAGAAGCGAGTTACATGAAAAGCTGGCTTTAACAGGTGCAGAAATCAGTTTGAACGTACTGCCTGCTGGAGCAGGTGTCCCCTTCGTTCACTCCCATAAGGAGAATGAAGAAATCTATGGAGTGCTCTCGGGCAAGGGTAAGGTCGTCATTGACGGAGAAGAAATCAGCCTTGCTGCCGGGGATTGGCTGAAAATTGCGCCTGCGGCAAAACGCCAGTTTTCTGCGGCCAGCGATTCCGAGATCGCTTTTATCTGCATTCAGGTTAAGGAAAACTCTCTTGCGCATTTTACCGGAGAGGATGCCGTGATTGGCTGATGCAAGCCATCGAATGAAAGAAACGCACAGTTCTTGATTCGCTCAGAACTGTGCGCTTTTTAAGGTTTTCTGCGAATCCGGATGAGTCGCAGTGTGTCGTGATACAATTTATCTTCGTCCTCTAAATCGATCATCAACCATCTGTAGTTCTGCTCTTATGTGCTTTCATTATGCATGAAATTGAGCCGTAAGTCAATGGTACCGATATGCGGAAAAAGCACATATACAAAATCCCGGCCTGCCATTTCTGACAGACCGGGGTCCTGTTTTCCGATGGATGATTGCGCATGGAACTTTACGATTATACTTCCATCCATTTAATTACGATGTTATCCGGTGCGCAAGCCCCATGGCCTCCTGGGTTACCAGTCTTTTACGGAACCGTCAAAGGCCCGCTTTGCGGCATTGCTGCCCCGTTCCTTGGCGGGGTACAGCTCGGCGGCATCCTCAGCCAGCTCTACGCCGATTCCCGGGGCGTCAGGGATCAGCAGGCAGCCGTCCTGGAAGTGCAGAGGCTCCTTGACCATCCGATCCTCGGACCCATTGAGGCAGAAGCCGGGCAGCTCCTGAATGCCCAGGTTGGGGATGGAGGCGCAGATTTGCAGACAGGCCGCAGTGGACACCGGTCCCAGAGGATTGTGGGGGATGACCAGCACGTCGTTGGCTTCCGCCGCCGCGCAGATCTTTTTGGTGGTGGAGATACCGCCTACGGCGCAGACATCCGGACGGATGTACTGGGCAGCGTCCCGGCGCATCAGCATCTCAAATTCCCGGAGGTTGGTGAACCGCTCGCCGGTGGCGATGGGCACCGGGATTTTGGCGGCGATTTCTGCCATGGAATCGATATTGTCGGGGGTCATGGGGTCCTCCAGTACCATGGGGCGGTATTGGGCAACCTCAGTACCGAAGGCAATGGCTTCGGGCTTGGTCATGCCCCGATGGGCTTCCAGAATGAAGTCAAAGTGAGGGCCAACCGCCTCCCGGCAGATGCGTACCTTTTCCAGTTCGTCTTCAATCCGCCCGGAGAAGAATTCGTCCATGCCGTTATTGGTGGTTTGGATGGGGCCGTTGACAAAAATCTTTGCCGCGTTGAAGCCCATATCCTGAAGCTCCCGATAGCTCCGGGTCAGGGATTCCGGATCGGTCTCCTTGGTCATAACGGAAGCGTAGACGCGGATTTTATCCCGGGTCTTGCCGCCGAGCAGCTCGTAAACCGGCACGCCCAGGGCCTTGCCCTTGATATCCCACAGGGCAATGTCGATGGCGGAAATGGCGCTCATAATGACGGAGCCCCGGAAGTAGACACTACGGTAGAAGTTCTGATTGAAGTCCTCGATACGGAAGGGGTCCTTACCGATGAGGTAGGGAGTGAATTTTTCGATGGCAGCGGCGGTAGCGACCAGGTACCCCCAGTTACCCGCCTCGCCCAGACCTACGATTCCCGCGTCCGTATAGACATGGACAAACAGGTAATGTTTGGCGTAGATCAGCTTTACGTCTGTAATTTTCAAAAGTGTACGCCTCCTTTTGGAATGGTTGTTGTGTATTTTTGCTTAGAACGCAGGGAGCACCGTCATGGTGTAGAAGATGTATACCGCGCACAGCAGCAGGGTAATCAGCCAGCCGCTCTTAAACAGATCCTTCAGATCATAGCCGGCGTCGCCCATGCACATAGGCACAGCGGGGGTGGCCATGGGGGTCAGGAAGGCGGTGAGAGAACCGGCGTTGACCAGCAGAATCAGACCGATGGGGTTTGCACCCAGGGCGGAGCAGGTCAGCAGGCAGATGGAAACGAACACGGCGGACACGGAACGGTTGAGCATGAACTGGGTCAGCAGGAAGGGGATGATGAAGAACAGAGCGCCCAGAACGTAGTTGTTATGGGTTCCGCCCACAGCGGTAGCCAGGGCATTGCCAATCATGTCGCCGGCGCCGGTGTTGGTCAGAGCGCCGCCCAGAGCCAGGGCACCCACATACAGCATCAGCATATCCCAGGGGATGTCCCGAAGGGCGTTCTTCTGGTCAACCACGCCGAACAGTACCATCAGCAGGCTGCCAACCAGAGCCACGAACCAGGTGGGAACGCCCAGCTTGGAGGAGAAGATCAGGCAGAGAATGGTGGCAAAGAAGATCACAATGCCGATCTTGTCCACAGTGGGGCTGAGCTTGCTTTCGGTATTCTGGGCCTTCTTTTCCAGGGCTTCAATGGCGAGGGTGGGGGTCTTGGGGGTGAACTTATCGGCAAGGAAGATTGCCCAGAGAGGAACCACAATCAGAATGGGCCATGCGCCAATGGTGAAGTGGATGGGCTCCATGGTAATGCCGCTGAAGCCGTAGGTTTCCAGGAAGCCGGTGAACTGTCCGGCCTGCTGAATGGCGGTTGCCAGAGGCAGGATGCCGCAGCAGGAGACGCAGACGACCATCACAGGGAAGATGTACTGGGAACGGCTCTTGCCGGTCTGGTCCAGGAAGGCGCACAGCAGGGGACTGACGATGGCGTATACCACCATGGGGCTGGCAATAAAGTTGGTCAGAACCACGGCAATCAGGATGTAGCCGAGGTAAGCGGTCTTGAAGCTGCCTCGAGTCAGCTTTGTGATGCCGCTGACCATTTTGCTGACCATGGAGGTTCTGCGGAAGCCCGCCGCAACCACGAACATGGTAGCCATCAGCAGGGTGTTGGCATTGCTGAATCCGGCGAGGGCGGTGTTGGCATCTACACAGCTGGTGATAAACAGGGCTGCCAGGGAGAGCAGTGCAGTGAGCCACATAGGGATTTTGTTGAGCATATAGCTCACCAGGGTTGCCGCAAAGATTACCATACATACGATCATTTGCGTTGACATAGTTTCATGTCCTTTCTTTTTCCAGTTTCTGTCGCTCCGTGGGGGAGCTTAGCGTGGCTTTACTATAACAAAAAAGGAAAAGAAAGTCGCTGCTTTTATTTGTGTCATTTCTTGCGGCGGGAAGGGGCTCCCTGGCCCTGGAAGAACAAAAAGCACGTTTGTTTCTGATATCCTGACCTGAATATTTTCCCTGTGGTATGTGCCTAAAATAGCCGCTTTTATTTTGTGCAGAATCACAGTGTTTGAACTTTTAACGCCTGAAAACTCCGGCTTTCTCCTTGACAAACCGGAAATCCTGGGATATTCTTATGATAGAAATCAAATCCCGGATATGAAAAATTTGAACGGGGAAATTATTTGGGATTTGCGAAATAGGAGACTTTTTATGAATGAAGCACGGTATAGCTGGCAGTGGCCCAGGGATGGACTTTCCATGGAGTGCTTTGCCCATGAAATTATGAATTACCGGTATCACTGGCATTCGGATCAATATGAACTGAATGTGCTGCTTCACGGCAGCCAGGAATTTTGCGTGGAGCGATCCAATCTCCTTTTGCAGGAGGATGATGTGCTCCTGGTCCCGCCAGGTAACGGACACGCTTCCTTTGCTCAGAACCCCAATACCTGCGCACTGGTGCTGCACTTTTCCGCGTCCGCATTTCGTCCCTTTGTAAAGAAGGGCACCCGGTATCTGTTCCCGGAGTGCATCTCGACGGAAGAAAACCGGAATGATCCTGCATTCCGCCAGATCCGGTTTCTGGTTTCGGAGATTTTTGCGGCGGCCTATCGGCAAAGTCCCTATTCCCAGCTTCGGGCCAAGGCCAACCTGGAGCTGCTGCTTGCCACCCTGTGTGAATCCTTCCATCCCCAGAGTGTGCAGATCAACCAGGAGGATGCCATTCATCAGGAGACCTTCTCCAAAATGATCCGGTATGTGGAGGAGCACTATTCGGAAAAGCTCTCCTTGGAGGATTTGGCGACCTTCTCCCAGTATAACCGTACCTATGTGTCCACGCTGTTTAAGAACACGGTGGGGGTGAACTTTTACGCTTACCTGACCCGGGTTCGTTTCCAGCACGCTTTGCTGGAACTTGTGGGGACAAAGAAAACGCTGACAGAGATCGCTTTGGATAACGGCTTCTCTGACCTGAAAAGCTTCAATAAAATGTTCCGGGAAACCATCGGTCGCACGCCCTCGGAGTATCGGTCTCTGTTGTCACCGGACAGGGTCATTCAGGAGCAGGACGTCCGGCGGTATGTCCTCCAGGGTGACCCGCTGATTCAGCAGAAGCTGGAGGAATATGGTGCCATCTAGGGCCGCCTGCTTTACAAAGGGGAATTTTGGCGGTATCATAAAGACAGAAATCTGAATTTTAACGGAGGAAAACAGTATGGAACGTGTATGTAAGTTTTTGAAAGATGCCGGAACTTATTATCTGGCAACTGTGGAGGGCGATCAGCCCCGGGTTCGGCCCTTTGGCACTGCCCACATTTTTGAAGGAAAGCTGTACATCCAGACCGGGAAGGCCAAGTCTGTTTCCAAGCAGCTGCTTGCCAATCCCAAGGCGGAAATCTGCGCCTTCCATGGTGGGAAATGGGTGCGGATTGCCGGGGAACTGGTGGAGGATGACCGCGTGGAAGCCCGGAAATCCATGCTGGATGCCTACCCCAGCCTGCGGAAGATGTACGACGAGAACGACGGCAATACCCAGGTGTTTTACTTCAAAAACGCCACCGCAACCTTCTCCTCTTTCACCGAAGCTCCTGAAACTGTGAGATTCTGAATCCATGAACAGAGCGGAACTGGAGCAGTTTATTCTGGAGCATTACAGCACAGAGCCGGATCATCCGTGGATAAAGCATCCCAACTTTGCGGTGTTCCGGCATAGCAGTAATCAGAAGTGGTTTGCGCTGATTATGGATGTGCCGAAAAAGAAACTGGGGTTGCAGGGGGATGAACCGCTGGATGTGGTGAACTTCAAATGCGAACCGATTCTGATGGGGTCGTTACTGGATGAACCGGGCTTCTTTCCGGCTTATCACATGAGCAAGGAAAGTTGGATCACGGTTGCTCTGGACGGCAGTGTGGCGGATGATAAAATTAGGCTCCTGCTGGATGTGAGTTATGAGGCTACCTTACCCAAAACCAAAGCCCGGAGGCAAAGAGGATAATAACTCGTCCAAGCACTATAGGACAAAGATCCCGCCAGCATTTTCTGTGATGCTGGCGGGGTATGTGATACTGGCTATGCTTGTGCCTTGGGGGAAACCGTAGGCAGGCTGCCAAGGTTATCATTTTCGTTCCCATTGGGGATGGCTTTCAGGTATTCGGTATCGCCCCGATGGGCAATGCCCACACCGGCAATCAGACCTTGCTTTGCCATGGAAACTGCGTCAGGCTTGCGAAGCACGCTGGGATTTGGTATAATGTGTTCAGAAGAAAGGTATGTTTGCCATACCTAAAATGCGCAAATGGATAGGAGAAGGGAAAAAATGAAGCGAGCTGCAATATGGATTTTTCTAATTCTGATATTCTTGACCGCCTGTGGGCAAAATGAGAAAAACGATCAGGAGGCAACGTATTTGAACATCACAGCGGAGGAAGCAAAGACTATTATGGACACCCAGGAGGGGTACGTCATTCTGGATGTGCGAACCCAGGCCGAATACGACCAGGGGCACATCCCCGGCGTAATCGTGATTCCCGATACGGAGGTCAAAGCCAAAGCGGAAGAAATGCTGCCGGACAAGGAGCAGTTGATTCTGGTTTATTGCCGCAGCGGGCGGCGAAGCAAGAACGCTGCTCAGATTCTGGCGGAGCTGGGGTATACCAACATCCGGGAATTTGGCGGGATCATCGACTGGCCTTATGAGGTGGAATGAAGCAAAGAGGGAGGAATAACCCATGGTGAAACCTTTGATGCACGACCCGATTTTTCTGGCCCAGAAGTCCGCTCCCGCAACCAGGGACGACCTGCCCGTTGCCCAGGATCTGCTGGACACTCTGACGGCCCACAGGGAGACCTGTGTGGGCATGGCGGCGAATATGATCAGTGTCTGCAAGCGGATCATCGCCTTTGATAACGAGGGAACGTACATGGTCATGCTGAACCCGGAGATCGTGAAGTGCAGCAGTGAATACGAGGCGGAGGAAAGCTGCCTGTCGCTCCTTGGCGGGCCGAGGAAATGCAAGCGGTATCAGAAAATCAAGGTGCAGTATCAGACGTTGGAGTTTCAGACCAGGCTGAAAACCTTCACCGGCTGGACGGCCCAGATCATCCAGCATGAAATTGACCACTGCAATGGGGTGCTGATATAAAAAGAACGGCGCAGAATTGGGTAGCTCCAATTCTGCGCTATGTTTATTTTAGAGGGAAGCAAATATCGATTTCCATGTACCCATCCTCCCACACCTGACGGTAAATGTCAATGATGGGTCTGCTGTCGGGCTGACTGCCTGTTTTGAAACCGGAATTTGCATCATGATTCATAGGGACAATGGTGTTCGGCTTTCGACTGAAACTCACACAATCGAAATATCTTCATAATGAGAAATACTCAAAAATTCTTCGAGGTGTCATTGAAGGAAATGATCCATTTCATGTGGATATTGACTATGTGCTGGAGGATTATATTCAGGAATTCAAGATTGAAAGGATGAGAGCCAAAGAGGATAAAGAAAATAGAGAACGACTAGAGCAGGAACGAATACAACGAAACCAGCAACGAGAGCTAGGGCTGAGACAGGTGCAGGACAAGAATTTTGAGGAAGATGAACCGATTGTTGATAGCTTTGGAGTTCGCTGGCTACTATGTAAACAATGTGGAGAAATCTGCATGGAAGAAGATATGTCCATACATGGCGGAAAAGATGGCGTCAACAAGGGATTTTGCAGAAAGTGCAGGCATTAATTAAGCCATAGAATCCTAAGTCAGCGATGTTTTCCGGCAATGACGGTTTCCAACCTGTGAGTTTTTATATCGAGATGTTGGACAAGACCGTAGACTGAATATAAGACGGCGCTGAGAGCCAGTTCTCTCAGCGCCGTCTAAAATTGCACCGCTGTAAACAAAGAATCGCAATTCCGAGCCTCACTTGTCCAGCAGCCAGTCGATGGCATTGACAACCTGGATGCCCTCATAATTACCGGGTGTGTAGCGATCCAGGGTGATAATGGTTTTGGGGTAATTGTCGCTGACCGCTTTGAGCGGTGCCATTTCCCGCTGGAAGGTAGTCTCTTCCATCATAGATGCGGTGACCTGGAAGTAATAAACGTTGTCACCCCCGCGGGCAACAAAATCGATTTCCGCAGCACCGACTTTCCCGATGTTCACCTGATAGCCTCGGCGCAGCAATTCCAGATACACCACATTCTCCAGAGAAGCACCCAGGTCGTACCGTTTCCGGGGAAGAAGATGACGACGAATACCCAGATCCACAATATACATTTTCTGATTCATTTTCAGAAGCTGCTTTCCGGGAACATCATACCGCTCCACTGGATAGAAGATATATGGCTCCACCAAAGCGTCCACATAATCACTGACGGTAGACTGAGAGATGCTTCTCCCGCCGGAGGTGATATAATCCGCAATACTTTTCATAGACACAGGACTGCCCACGGAACTGGCCAGGAATTTGGAAATGTTCTTCAGCAGAGCAATGTCATTGACCTTCCGCTTGTTCGGATCGGTTTCTTTCCGTTTCTGCCGCTCCTCGATATCCTTAACAATGATGGTGTTGTAGATGCCTTCCAGGTACATGTCCACCTTTTCTGCTGCGTTCGCCAGCTTGGCGATATAGGGCAGACCGCCATTTTGCATATACTGTGCCAGCAGAATTTCCTTGTCGGAACCATCTGTGATTTCACAATACTCCGCGAAGGACAGGGGAAGCATATTGATTTCCACATAGCGGCCAGAAAGCAGGGTGGCCAGATCACCGGAAAGCAGATACGCATTCGATCCTGTGATGTAGATATCCACATTCTGCTTCACATAGAGACTATCCACCGCTTTCTGAAAATTGGCAACCTGCTGGATTTCATCCAGGAAGATATAGGTGGTTTTCTCAGGATGAAGCCGGGATTTAATATAGCGATAAAGCTCCCTGTAATCCAGCAAAGCCTCGTATTCCAGCTCTTCAAAGTTCACATAGATAATCTGGTCATCCGTAACACCTTGGGTACGCAGATAATCTTGGTACAGTGCCAACATGGTAGACTTGCCACATCTGCGAAGACCGGTGATCACTTTGATTACCTGTTCGTCCTTCCACTTCTTAAGCAGATTCAGATATTCTTTCCGCTGTATCATGTCACTGCCTCCAAACTGCTTGATGGAATTACTATAGCATATTATATCCACTACGTCAAATGGAAATTCCGAGATCGGGATTTAATATTTATAATTTAATTAAAAATTCCGAAACCGGTATTTTGATGAGACAAAGGCAGAGAATAAAGCAGCGAAGTACAGGCGGCACTGAGAGAACAAACTCCCAGCGCCGTCTAAAATTGCACCGTAGTAAACAAAGAAAAGGTTTAGTTGGCAATCTCCTCCGGGAACAACTCCCGCATCAAATATGCGCCATAGAGCAGCCCGTCCTGAAACGCCTTTTTCTCATAGACGGTACATAGGCGGCAGGTCAGGTTGAAGACAGCGTTGTTATCATCCAAGGGCAGTGCCTCAAGAAACGCTTCCAATTCGGCAAAGCCGCTCCCAATTTCCGGCGGGTCTGGTTCGTGAGATTCCGAGTAGACCTGGTACAGTTGATCCAGCACAGTTTCGCTGTCGCAGTACCCGGAGTGGAAGGGATGGCTGCTTAAATAGGCTTTTAACGCTTTGGCAATGGATAGCATGGTAACACCTCCAAAAAAGTTTGTGTGATGTTACCTTAGAAAAATCAAAAATGCAAGTCCTTTCCGAAAAGTTATTTCAAAACACCCAGCTGAATCAACGCCTTTTGGACGCCGTCACGATCGATGGTGTCCGTCACGAAGTCGGCCTTGCCCTTCACAAAATCATCCGCATTCCCCATGGCCACACCGGTCTGAACGTACTGAAGCATTTCCATATCGTTTTCACCATCCCCAAACGCCATGCTGTCCTCTCTGGGGATATGCTGGAACCGCAGATATGACATGATCCCGGAAGCCTTTCCGCCCTGACGGGAGATCACATCCACGGCATAGTCATTCCATCTCATGATCTTACAGCCGGACAATTGGCTGGATAGAATATCCTCGTTTTCTTTTTCCAGGAAGATAGTCGCCTGGTAAATCTCATTCCCTGTATACACGCCAACGTCGGGGATTGGGGTGGAAATTGCCTGCTGTGCGGACACAACGCTCTGATTGACAACATTACAGTACATTGTGTCCTTTTCAACCAGCAAAACCGGTACGGTTTTTTCTTCGAATAAGTGAAGAAGGGCCTCTTTGCTGATCCCAGTGATTGGATTGCTGGAAATGACATTTCCCTGGGCATCCAGGCAAAGCTGACCGTTTAAGGTGATATAGCCGTCAAAATCAATATCCTTGACCGGCAGCTTATTTAGTTCCAGCATATGCCGGCCAGTGGCAAGAACTCGCTGGATCCCCTTTTCTCGTAATTGATCCAGAGCCCTTCTTGTGCTGGCGGGTACTGCGTGTTGTGTATGGGAAAGCAAAGTGCCATCCACATCGAAAAAAACTGCCTGAACCATAGTATCTCTTCCTTAATAGCAAATTGATTGCGCTCATTATAACAGGAAAAGCGCTTGCTGGCAAGCAGGAATCGGAAATGCCCCTTACTGCAATTGTAGGTGTTGCGAAGCACGCTGGATTCTGGTATAATGCTTTCAAAAAGGCAGGTATGTTTGCCTAAAAAATTCTCTGGAAATGGATAGGAGAAAAGGAAAAATGAAGCGAGCTGCAATATGGATTTTTCTAATCCTGATATTCTTGACTGCCTGTGGGCAAAATGAGAAAAACGACCAGGAGGCGGCGTATTTGAATATCACAGCGCAGGAAGCAAAGTCCATCATGGACACCCAGGAGGGGTATATCATTCTGGATGTGCGAACCCAGGCCGAATACGACCAGGGGCACATTCCCGGTGCAATCGTGATTCCCGATACGGAGGTCAAAGACAAGGCGGAAGAAATGCTGCCGGACAAGGATCAACTGATTCTGGTCTATTGCCGCAGCGGGCGGCGGAGCAAGAACGCGGCCCAGATTCTGGCGGAGCTGGGGTATACCAACATCCGGGAATTTGGCGGGATCATCGACTGGCCTTATGAAGTAGAGTAAGGGGGATTTACTATGGTAAAACCTTTGATGCACGATCCGATTTTTCTGGCTCGGAAATGCGCTCCCGCAACAAAGGACGACCTGCCCGTTGCCCAGGATCTGCTGGACACTCTGGCGGCCCACAAGGAGACTTGTGTGGGCATGGCGGCGAATATGATCGGCGTCTGCAAACGGATCATTGCCTTCGACAATGAGGGAATGTACATGGTCATGCTGAACCCGGAGATCGTGAAGTGCAGCGGTGAATATGATACGGAGGAAAGCTGCCTGTCGCTCCTTGGCGGGCCGAGAAAGTGCAAGCGGTATCAGAAAATCAAGGTGCAGTATCAGACGCTGGAGTTTCAGACCAGGCTGAAAACCTTCACCGGCTGGACAGCCCAGATCATCCAGCATGAGATTGACCACTGCAATGGGGTGCTGATATAAAAAAGAAAGGCCGCAGAATTGGAGCTACCCAATTCTGCGCCATATTTATTTTAGAGGGAAGCAAATATCGATTTCCATGTACCCATCCTCCCGCACCTGACGGTAGATGTCGAAGATGGGCCGGTCGTCTTGTTGGTTTCTCGTCCCAAAATGGGAATTTACTTATCCTTTTCTTCATATGGTTTATTCCAAGAGCCAATCTCAATCAGATTCCCTTCGGGATCGGCAATGTAACACGTTCTTTGCCCCCAGGCTTCTGTTGTTGGAGCCAATACGGATTCTGCACCCGCAGAGATTGCCTTTTCATATTCCGAATCTACTTCTTCAAAAGTATCCACATACAAAGCAATTTCAAAGTGCCCATTCTTCCCCTTGACATACTCATATTTCGCGGATGTCATATTTTCAAAATCTTTTCTCCCAAACAAAAGAAACAAGGTGCCGTCCTTTACAAGATATACATTGCCAGCATCTTCGCCCTCTTTGATTTCGAAACCAAGGACATCTCTGTAAAATCGCACCATGGTGGTCATGTCCTTTACGAATAATCCAAATCCATCTAATCTCATAGTTTTTTCTCCATAAAGACCGATTTAAAGCGCCCTGCGCTTCAAACTGGAAGTCAATGTTCCGATAGAAATGCAATCATACCTTCACGGATTGTTTTGTATTCGTAGTCGTGAACATAATGCGGGCAGTTTAATTCTATATATTCTCCTTCATCAATCTGTGAGATATACGCTATAGGGATTTCCCGCCATGTTTCTTTATCGAATCCCGTTCCGCCGGAACCGTCCGAAATAAATAGCAGCATTGGAAGATGTGGGGTTCCCATGTTATTTACCGTTTCAGCGTTTTCCTTCACCCATTCAGCTTCATTTATCATAGTTACAGTTGCCGTCCGATTGTAGAAAACCGCTTTATAGATCTCTTTTTCTTTCTCCGATAATGTTCCATACTTTATACTATGAGCTCTTCCTGCTGGAGCTGGGCACCGGCCTGCGGTTAGGGGAGATTCTGGCCCTGCAATGGGAGGATTTGGACATGGAAACCGGGGAGTTGCAGGTCAACAAATCCGTCAGCTTTATCAAGGGACAGCCCCATATCACGGAGCCGAAGACCAAAGCTTCCATCCGAAAGCTCATCCTGCCGGGGTCACTGCTGGAGGTGCTGAAAGCCTACAAAGAGACGGTAAATTCCTGCTGGATGTTCCCATCCCCTGTAAAGGAGGACTGCCCTTTAACCCCCAATTACGCCCGCCGCCGGATGCAGCAGACCCTGGAGCGGGCGCAGTGCAAGAAGGTGCGGTTCCATGATCTTCGCCACACATTTGCGACCATGGCCTTGGAGCATGGTATGGATGTGAAGACCCTCTCCACCATCATCGGCCACATTCCCTCGGCAACTACTTTGGATATTTACTCCCACGTTACCGATACCATGCAAATGCAGGCGGCGGCGAAAATCGACCGGCAGATCGGGAAAACGGATGCTGCCATTCCGCCGGATGAAAAGAAAGAGCGAGCCGACCAAAGCGGCTTCCAGCCCTATAAGAGTAAGTACCGCAAGTCGGGCACCGGGGGCGTGTACCAGATCAATGACCATCTGTGGGAGGGAAAATATTCCCCAAAGGATGCCACGGGGAAACGGATCTCGAGGAATGTATATGCGAAAACGGAGGAAGAGTGTGAGGAAAAGCTGGCGGTGATGATTGCGGAAATGAAGGCGGAAATTGCGGCGGAGAAGGAAAGATTGCGTGTAAATTCTGCACCGGTGTAAACAAAGAATAGGCCGTCAGCGGTGCTGGTTGCACGCTGGCGGCCTTGCAGTTCCACGGACAAGGTTATACCAGCCTATGGTGAGACAGTTTGTGATACTCCAAACAGGAAAACTGTGTTGAAATTTTCGGTCTCTGTTGATACAATTAAGAAAAGCAAAATTGGAGTAAAAACTGACTATTTATTTCAAAGAAAAGGACTGAGAATATGAAAACCATCGGATTGATTGGCGGTATGAGTTGGGAAAGCACGGTTCCCTATTATCAGATCATCAACGAAGAAGTGAAGCAGAAGCTTGGCGGGCTGCATTCGGCGAAAATTATTCTGTACAGCGTAGAGTTCGACGAAATCGAAAAATGCCAATCCAGCGGCAACTGGGAGAAGAGCGGCGAAATCCTTGGCCATGCAGCCCAGGGGCTGGAAGCCGCCGGTGCGGATTTCATTCTGATCTGCACGAATACCATGCACAAGGTTGCGCCTCAGATTGCGTCCATGATCCATGTGCCCATTGTGCATATTGCGGACGCAACGGCGGATGCCCTCCAGGAGAAGCACATTGGGAAGGTGGGGCTTCTGGGGACAAAGTACACCATGACCCAGGACTTTTATAAGCAGAAGCTGATTGACCGGGGAATTGAGGTTGTCATCCCGGATGCGGAGGATGTTGAGACAGTTAATGACATTATTTTCCAGGAGCTTTGCGTGGGAAAGGTACTGGACGAGTCCCGGGCTCGCTTCCAGGAAATCATCAAACGGCTCCAGGAAAAAGGGGCGGAGGGTGTGATCCTTGGCTGCACGGAGATTGGTTTGCTTATTCATCAGCCGGATTCTGTCCTTCCTGTTTTTGATACCACGCTGATTCACGCAAAGAAGGCAGCCGAAATAGCACTGGATGAGGGATAAAGGATCAATGAATCGAGCGGAACTGGAACAGTTTATTCTGGAGCATTACAGCACGGAGCCAGAGCACCTGTGGATTCGGTATCCGAACTATGCGGTGTTTCGGCATAGCAGCAATCAGAAATGGTTTGCCGCAATTATGGACGTGCCGAAAAATAAGTTGGGACTAACAGGGGAGGAGCCGCTGGATGTGGTTAATTTTAAATGTGACCCTATTTCAATCGGGTCGCTACGGGATGAACCGGGCTTTCTTCCGGCTTACCACATGAACAAGGAAAGCTGGATTACCGTAGCCCTGGATGGAAGTGTGGTGGATGATAAAATTAAGTTGCTGCTGGATGTGAGCTATGAGGCTACCTTGCCCAAAATCAAAGCCAGGAGGCAAAGAGGATGATTAGGCAATTCCAGGAATCTGACACGGAACGTGTGATGCAAATATGGCTTCACGGAAATGAAGAGGCCCACGATTTCATTCCAAAAGAATATTGGCGTTCCAATTATGAGCAGGTCAGCAGGCAGCTTCCAGAGGCAGGGGCTTCTGTTTACGAAAGTAATGGAGAAATCCAAGGGTTTCTAGGCATTACGGATGGGTATATTGCGGGCATTTTCGTAGATAGCCGTTACCGCTCCCGGGGGATTGGCAGACAGCTCTTAGTATATGCAAAACAAAGGCATGATACGCTGACATTGAGCGTGTATGAGAGAAATAAGCGAGCTATTTCCTTTTATCTTCGGGAGGGATTTTCCATACAGTCACAGGAAGTCGACGAGAATACAGGAGAAAAGGAATATACGATGCTTTGGAGGGAAAAATTATGAGCCAAATCCCGGACCCCAATGTGGTCTTTCCCAATGAATACAAAACATCCTGCTTTATAAAGAATATTATCAAAGCACCGAATATTACAGTCGGAGATTATACCTATTAAGCGACAGAAATATCAGTGCGTTAATCTTGCAGGCAGGGCATTCACAACATACCTTGATGATGTCCCAGCTAAGATGATGTGGGCTGATGGCAGAGTAGCGGAAGTTTATAAAGAAGATAGGCTATATACGGAGTTAAATGAAATGACCACCCCCGGTGTTGAGTATGTTTCTGCGTTAGTTATTAAGGCAGGTGAGGCGTTTTGCTTTTATGGAGATGGTGTGCAGATTGCGGATGCTAGAAGCGAGTATGAACGGTTGAAGCGAGAACAGGAAATTTATTGGCAGGAAAAGAGCTACAAGAAAGTAGGTACAAAAGAAAAGATTGCATTGCCGTCAATTCCGAGGCTCCATCTCCCCGGGAAAGCTAATACACAAAAGGTAATCGACTCTGCAGAGCAGGGGGACGAGACATAAGATAAGTATTGTTTAATATAGAAGTTATTAGAGGTGAACAGTAAGTGTGGAGACAAGTAGAATGTGAGAAATGCCATTCAGTTTTAGAATATGATGACAAGTCTGTTTGGTTGGGCAATAGAGATTATGAAGAAATTTCATGCCCTATTTGTAGAAATATCGTTGGTAGAGTCTTTACTGATCAGAATCCTACTGCCCGAATAATCAAAAAAGGTGAAGTGGACTATTAGTAATTGATACAATCGGCTGCTAAACCAAACAATGGAATAGACGAGAAGTGGAAAAAGCCCTCTGAAATCACATGATTTCAGAGGGCTTTTAATCCGAGTGGGGAGACTCGGTGCATTTTGATTCCCTCTGGGAATCAAAATTAAGGAGTTGCCGTCGTCGAGCCGGCGGCAAGCAAGTGTCCACCGGACACTTGCATTGGATGGTTTGAATCTCCCATCAGATAATGAAAACCGAAAGAGCTGAATACGCCGAGCCAAACGGTGCACTCTGACCGGCTGAATGGTGCACCGTCGCC
>CAYRDE010000014.1:0-27617 GCA_964422935.1 uncultured Oscillospiraceae bacterium
TTAAGGCCCCTTCCCGGGTCAGGATCACCTTTCCCGGCTCTACCCGGAAGGTGGTGGTAACTCCCTCCAGCCCCGTCAGGGCGCTTTCCTCATAGGCAATGTCCCAGCCGCCACTGCGAAATTCCATGGTGCCCTCCGTGGTCAGTTCGATCACCTCCGGCTCCTGGCTTTCATACTGCTGGCGGCCCTGAATGAATAACACCACCGGTTTTTTCATGGGTTTCCCTCCACAGCCAGGTGCAGCAATGTGTCAATCAACTGGGAGTATTCCATTCCGCTGGCAGCGAACAGCTTTGGGTACATGGAAATGGAGGTAAAGCCGGGAATGGTGTTGATCTCGTTGAAGACCACCCGGTTACCCTCATAGGTGACAAAGAAGTCCACTCTGCTCAAGCCCCGGCAGCCCAGGGCCTTGTAGACCTTTACCGCCAGGCTCCGGACAACCTCCGCCACATCCGCCGGGATTCTGGCGGGAATGTAGCAGGTAGAGGTATCCGTCACATATTTGGCGTCGTAGTCGTAGAATTCCGCGCCGGAATCGATCTCGCCGCAGACAGAGGCCACCGGGTCCTCGTTGCCCAGCACCGCCACCTCAATTTCCCGACCATGGATGAATTCCTCCACCAGAATTTTATCGTCAAAGGCAGCGGCGCTTTCCAGGGCCTTTTTCAGGCCTTCCCGGTTACCCGCCTTGGACACGCCTACAGAGGAACCGGTACCCGCAGGCTTGACGAACATGGGGTAGGTGAACCGCCCTTCCAGGGTGTCCAGGGTTTCCTCCATGTGCTTCTTCAAGGACTTTCCAATCACCAGCTCCCAGGCCGCCTGGGGTACCTGGGCATGATCCGCCACCAGCTTGGTCAATGTCTTATCCATTGCCACAGCAGAGGACGCCACATGGGGGCCCACATAGGGAAGCCCTGCCATCTGGAGAAGACCCTGCATGGAACCGTCCTCTCCATTCTCTCCGTGGAGCACGGGAAAGACCACGTCAACAGCCCGCTCTGTCACCCGGTCGCCATCGAGGAGCAAAAGTCCCTGCCCCCGGACGGGAGACAGTACCGCTTTCCGGTTCCGGGGATCGTCAATCCAGGTCTTCGCCGGCAGGGTGCTGTAGTCCGTACCGCCGTAATAGATCCACTGGCCCTCTTTCGTAATCCCCACCGGGATCACCTCATAGGCGTTTTTATCGATGTTGTTCAGCACCGACTCCGCGGAGCGCAGAGAAACCTCATGCTCCGGGCTGATGCCGCCAAATAAAATACATACGTTCCATTTTTTCATAACTTGTCGCCTCGTTTCCCTTCGATAGAAGCATACCAGGGCAGCTCCCACCGAAATAGTGCTGCCCCAGGGAATCTCTGAATCAATCGGCAAGAGCGGACAGCAAAAGATTTTGGTTCAGACGAAAGTTTGGAAAGTGGAGGAATACTGGATGTATTTCCCACTTTTCAAACTGCACGGCTGGGCCAAAAGATTTGCCTGTCAGCCGCAGACGATTGATTCAGAGTTTCCCTACAATAACCATTGTTTACATTTTTCCTCTGGAAATTCCCGGACAGCCTGCTATAATAGAGGTAGTTTGAACATGCAAGGAGGGTTATCTATGCAGATTGATCTGACCCCCAAGGAATTCCGCCGCCTGCTGGATCTTGTGTACATTGGGAACTGGGTGTTAAACTCCACCCGGGGAGAAGACCGGTTCCAAGACTATGATGACCTGGAGAGCAAAATCTTCGCCCTGTCCCCTGCCCTGTCCGAGCCCTGGAACGGCACCATCATTCCCTCCCGGGCCTACGCCGAGGGCGGCATCCATGAAGCCATTGCCTATTACGAGGACAATGTATTCTATGAGATTCTGGCAGAGGAGCTTTCCCGGCGGGACATGGACTATCCGGATATCACCGATGAGAATTATGATGAAATCGTCACCAGAATGGATCGCTATATGTCCGAATTTCAGTCTTCGGGTGTGGACCACCTGGTTTTGGAGGAATAATCTGCCTGTTTTAAAAACGTGCCGGCTTCCGCCGGCACATTTTTATGTTTCCAGCAGGGCTTCCCCGGCCCGGAAAATGTCGCCGGCGCCCATGGTGACCACCACGTCCCCCTCCCGGACGTTCTCCCGGAGGTAGTCCGTCACCTCCGGCAAGGTCTCGCAGAAGACAGCCCCGGGAATCCGGGCCGCCAGATCCGCCGAGGAGATGCCAATGGTATTGCGCTCCCGGGCAGCATAGATTTCCGCCAGGACCACCACATCGGCCTTTTTCAGCTCCCGGACGAAATCGTCAAACAGGGCCTTGGTGCGGGAATATGTATGGGGCTGGAAGGCCAGCACCACCCGATGCTCTCCCATGGAGCGCACCGCCTCCAGCGTCGCCGCCAGTTCGTCGGGATGGTGGGCGTAGTCGTCATACACCTTTGCCCCGTTGTAGGTCCCCTTAAACTCCAGACGCCGCCCGGCGCCGTGGAACTCCTCAATCCCGTGGGATACCGCTTCCCCGGGAATGCCCATCATCCAGGCTGAGGCAGCGGCTGCCAGGGCGTTCATGGCATTATGTCTGCCCAGCACCCCCATGTCCAGATGGCAGTAGAATTCCCCATCGCACACCACATCGAAGTGCCGCCAGTCGGGACCCATGTTCGCCGCGTGGATGCGGTTGTTTTCCCCCAGGCCAAAGGAAATATAATCAATCCCCTCCATCGCCTGAACGGTGTGAGGATCGTCACCATTGGCAATGACGCCGAAGGTCGCCAACGTGGCAAACTTATGAAAGGATTTCTGGATGTCCGCCAGGTCCTTAAAGTAGTCCAGATGATCCGCCTCCACATTCAGCACCACAGCCAGGGTGGGGAAGAAATTCAGGAAGGAATCGCAGTATTCGCAGCTCTCCATCAAAATGGTGTCCCCATGGCCCACCCGATGGCCCGCGTGAAGCAGGGGAAGATACCCGCCGATCATAACGGTAGGGTCCAGGTTTGCCTCCATGAGAATGTGGGTCATCATGGAAGTGGTAGTGGTTTTGCCATGGGTGCCGGAGATGCATACCGCATTTTTATAGGACTTCATAATCTCGCCCCAGGCCTGGGCACGCTCAAACACAGGGATGCCCGCCGCCCGGGCAGCAGCGATTTCCGGATTGTCATTGTGAACGGCAGCGGTGCGGATCAGGCACTCCGCCCCCTGAATATTCTCGGCGCGGTGACCGATGGCAACCGGGATGCCGTGGTCCTCCAGCTCCTGGGTGGAGTCGGAGTGGCTCATATCCGAGCCTGTCACGGTCATGCCCATGCCCTTGAGCACCAGGCCCAGAGGCCGCATGGACACGCCCCCAATTCCCACCAAATGCACCCGACCACCGGGTTTCAGATATTTTGCGATCTTCGAACTTTTTAACATACAGGTCAAATCCCCCGTAGAGTTTGGTTTTGAATAAATATTATACACCATTTGCGAAAAATTTACAACCGTCAAAACAGGATTGCCCCCATTTTTCGAAGGATTTCGGCTTTCCATCAAAAAGAGGGCTCCTGGCAGAGCCCTCTTTTGTATTGTATCTCACTGCTCAGGCAGTCTTTTTATTCTGTACCGCCCGAATGCCCAGCAGCACCGCCGCCATGAGAGCAAGGCTCACCGGCAGAACGATCCAGACGTTCTGGACGAAGCCAGCCAGGACAAAGCCCACAAAAGCCACGCCGCCTACGGTCATGGAATAGGGAAGCTGGGTGCTGACATGACCGATGTGGTTGCACTGGGCGCCCGCAGAGGCCATGATGGTGGTATCGGAAATGGGAGAGCAGTGGTCGCCGCAGACCGCGCCTGCCAGACAGGCGGAAACGGAAATCACCATCAGCTCGCCCTCGGGGAACACGGCACAGACGATGGGCAGCAGCACACCAAAGGTGCCCCAGGAGGTGCCGGTGGCAAAGGACAGGCCGATGCCGATGAGGAATACCACAGCAGGCAGCAGGTTCTGCAGGCCGCTGGCAGCGCTTCTTACCACTTCCGCAACGAAAACCTTTGCGCCCAGCTGGTTGGTGACACCGGACAGGGTCCAGGCAAAAATCAGAATCAGGATTGCGGGCACCATGGCCTTAAAGCCGTCAGCCAGGGAGGCGGCGAACTCTTCGAAGGTGATGACCTTCCGGGGCAGATACCACACAGCGGCGAACAGCAGCGTCAGGAAAGCGCCCAGCACCAGGCCCACAGAGGCATCGGAGGCACTGAAGGCGTCAATCAGGTTGTGGTAGGTATCGGTTCCGGCGTCAAAGAACCCGCCGCTGTAGAGCATGGTTCCAATGCAGCACACAATCAGGACCACCACAGGCAGCACCAGATCCAGCACCGTGCCCTTGGGATTGCCGGAGGCTTCCCCGACCTCTTCCTCAGGATAGCCGATGCCCTTTGCCGCGTTCTCTTCCGCAATGCGCATCTTGCCGTAGTCCAGGCCGATCAGGGCCATGAAAATCACGCTGAACAGGGTCAGCAGGGCATACAGATTGTAGGGAATGGAATGGATAAACAGGCTCAGGCCCTGTCCCTCCGGCGCCACACTGGAAACAGCGGCAGCCCAGGAGGAAATGGGAGCGATGATACACACAGGCGCGGCAGTGGCATCGATGAGGAAGGCCAGCTTTTCCCGGGAAACATGATGCTTATCCGTCACAGGCCGCATGACGGAGCCTACGGTCAGGCAGTTAAAATAGTCGTCAATGAAGATCAGCATGCCCAGCACGCAGGTGGAAATCACAGCCCCTGCCTTACTCTTGATATGCTGGCTGGCCCAGCGACCGTAGGCAGCGGAGCCGCCGGCCTTGTTCATCAGCGCCACCAGCATGCCCAGCACCACCAGGAAGGCCAGGATACCGGTGTTCCAGCAATTGAGCATCACATCAAAGGTGCCGGTCACCATGCCCCAGGGGTGGAAGTTGCTGTGAAGGAGCGCGCCGGAGAGGATACCCACAAACAGAGAGGAGTAGACCTCCTTGGTAATCAGGGCCAGGCCGATGGCGATGATGGGCGGAAGCAGAGCCGCGAAGGTTGCGTAGGTGCTTACGCCCTCCCGGGCAGAGGCAATGGCAGTGTCGATATTTGTGTCAAAGTCGGGGTCGGAGGCCACATTGTCGGAGTAGCTGTCCAGATACTCCAGTGCTTCCTCCTGGGTAAACTCGGCGGCGGAGGCCGTCATAGCCAGGGCTGTCATGGCAAAGCACAGCACCAGGGCCAGGGTCAAAATACGGATGGTTCTTCTCATGGTCTTTTCTTCCTTTCTTTCGTTTTGGGAAAGCAATTTCCCGGGGAAGCTCTGATTCGGAGTTTCCCCCGGGCAATACCGCATGATGGGTGTTGCCCTGATAAAAAAGAAAACCGCAAATCCTGGAGTAATTCCAACATTCACGGCAAAAGACCCACTGGCCCCCGACTGAGAATGATAGCGCTCCACATATCGTGACAGTCTAAAGGATATTCTCCCTCAGCCCAGAAGCCGACAAACGGGTTTTCCCGGTTTCTTCGGCGGTTTGCCCTTTCCCCTCTGCCCGAATCCCGTTTCGTATCTGCAAAGGGTAATCTTGCGCACCGCGCCTCTATCGATCTACAGTTTTCAATTGTGAAATCAGTATATCATTTGCGTAACCTTCCGTCAATTTCCATCTATGACAAATTTTCGGGACTTTTCCCCCTTAAATTTGTCGAATCACACCGCAGCCGATCTTCTCCCCGGCATCTCCCCCAGGCTGGGAACGGAAATCATCCGGACCGCCGTGAATCACCACGGTCCGTCCAATGACCTCCTCCGGTCGAAACCGTCCCGTCTTCACTGCCAGAAAGGCCCTTCCTCCAGATTCCAGCAGCGGCGGCAGATCCCCGCCATGCCGGGGATGTTTCTGGTCCTGCGGATTCCAGTGCCCTCCGATCTCCGAAAATTCTTCTCCGCCGCAGCTGTTCCCTTCATGGATGTGAAAGCCGAAAAAGCCGTCGCCGTTTTTGGGCAGTCCCTCTATTTCCGCTGTCACCAGGGTCCCTCCGGGCACGCTGTAGAAGGTCACGCTGCCCCGAAGCCCATGGACTCCCCGCACCCAGGCCACCGCCCGGGGCCGTCCTGACGAAATCACCATTAGACCTATCACCTCCCGCCATCCTATGCGGGAACCCGGAAACGTGACAACGACCTCTTCATTTTTGATTTCTGTTTCAAAAAGAAGCATGTTTTTTCCGGTTTCGGGCAATCTAGAACGGGAGGAATCGTTATGACAGAAAAACAATATCAGCAGCGGGTCCAGGAACTCAGTCCCAAGTCCCCCATGGGCATGGACTGCCTGAACGCCTTTTGGATCGGCGGCACCATCTGCCTGCTGGGGCAGATCTTTATGACCCTCTATGGAAAAATACTGCCTGAGGAAGAGGCCGGCACCGCGGCCTCCATGACTCTTGTAGCCCTCTCCGCTCTGCTGACGGGACTCAGCCTCTATGATAACCTGGCAAAATACGGCGGCGCAGGTACCCTGGTCCCCATTACCGGCTTTGCCAATGCCATCGCCGCCGCGGCGGTGGAGTTTAAGACCGAGGGCTTCATTCTGGGGGTAGGTGCGAAGATCTTCACCATTGCCGGGCCGGTGATTGTCTATGGTCTTGCCGCCAGCAGTGTGTATGGGCTGATCTATTATCTCTGGCAGTTTTTTTCCTAGGACTTCACCGGAGCATTTCAGCGGTGGAAATGCTCCGGTTCCCCCAGCCAATGGAGATCCTTTCGAATTTATTCTTGACATATGCCATTAATAATGCTATACTGTCCTCAGAAAGGAAGGTGATTCCGGTGTCCAGACCGCCCAAATGCAGACGGGTTTGTCATTTCCCCCCTGCTCTGGAATTTCTCCCCAGCGGAAGCGAAGGGTCGGAGGAAACGGTGATTCTCACCCTGGATGAATACGAAGCCATTCGTCTCATCGACTGGGAGGGGCTTTCCCAGGAGGAATGCAGCGGACGGATGCAGGTCGCCAGAACCACCGCCCAGAAAATTTACGACAGTGCCCGGCATAAGCTTGCCCAGGCTTTGGTCCAGGGCGTCTCTTTCCGGATTGAGGGAGGCGCCTTCCGCCTTTGCGATGGCAGCGAGGTATGTCCCGGCAGGGAGGGCTGTTTGAAACACAGTCTTTCCCAAACATTCTACATTCAAAAAGGAGAACATGTTATGAGAATCGCAGTTACCTATGAAAACGGGGAAGTTTTCCAGCACTTTGGTCACACGGAGGCCTTTAAGGTCTACGACGTGGAGGACGGCAAGGTTGTCTCCTCCCAGGTGGTCAGCACCAACGGCAGCGGTCACGGCGCTCTGGCTGAGGTCCTGCACACCCTCCATGTGGATACCCTGATCTGCGGCGGCATCGGCGGCGGCGCACAGCAGGCCCTGGCCTCTGTAGGCATCCGGCTCTTCGGCGGTGTCTCCGGCAACGCGGATGAGGCCGTAAACGCCCTCATCTCCGGAAACCTGAGCTATAACCCCGATGTCAAGTGCAACCACCACGGGGAGCATCATCACGAGGAAGGCCACACCTGCGGAAGCCATGGCTGTGGAAACCATTCCTGCGGAAATCACTAATTTATATTATAAAAAAGCGGTGAAGCAAGTTTGCTTCACCGCCTTTTTATGGGCTTTACGCCTCTTTCAGGGCCTTTGCCAGGTTTCTTGTAACCTGGGCACACCGATGGGCGGCAATCCGCTCAAAGGTGGGATAGTCCATTTCCGCACTGTCATCAGCCTTGTCGGAGATGGCCCGGAGAATCACAAAGGGAAGCCGATTTCGGTAGGCCGTCTGGGCGATTGCCGCGCCCTCCATTTCCGTGCACGCTCCCCCGGTCAGGGTGATGATCTTCTCCTTCAGCGCCTTTTCCGCCACGAACTGATCGCCGCTGGCGACCCGTCCGATTTTGGTGTGACCGGGATGCACCGCCTCCGCCGCGTCAAAGGCCAGCCGGATCAGTTCCCGGTCCGCCGGGAATGCCACCGTGTCCATACCGGGGACCTTCCCATAGGGGTAGCCAAAGGGCCCGCAATCAAAGTCGTGGTACATGGCATCCTCACTGATCAGCAGGTCCCCAATATCCAGCTCGGCGCGCAGAGAGCCGGCAATGCCGGTATTCACCAGATGGGTCACGCCGTAGCAGTCACAGAGGATCTGGGCGCACAGGGCCGCGTTGACCTTACCCACTCCACACTGGACAACCACCACAGGCAGGCCCTCCAGTACGCCTTCATAGAACAGGCTGCCCGCCCGATCCCGGGCGGTTTTTTCTTCCATAACGCCCAGCAGTGTTTCCACTTCCAGCTCCATGGCGCCGATAATTCCCAGTTTCTTCATTTGCTGCTCCTTATTCCGGGTACTTCAGGCGGCTGTCATCGATGGTTTCCAGCAATGCCGCATACCGCCTGCCCCAGTAGTTTGCCATAGACAGATTCATGTCCAGATAGTTTCCGCAATCCTTGGCTGCTGCGCCGGGCACCTGGCCTCGATAGTCCCGGATAAACCGGAAGCAGTCCCGCACCAGAGGCACAATGTCCCGGGATGTATAGTCTCCCGCAAGCAACAGATAAAATCCCGTCCGGCAGCCCATGGGGCCAAAGTACAATACCTTATCCCTCCAGTCCGGGTCGTTGCGCAGATAGGTTGCCGCCAGATGCTCGATGGTGTGGACCTCGGCGGTGTTCATCACCGGCTCGTCGTTTGGCTTTGTCAGCCGCAGATCAAAGGTGGTGACGGTTTCCGCGCCTACCTTGTCCTTTCGGGACACATACAGCCCCGGCTGTAATTTCAAATGATCAATGGTAAAGCTTGTAATTTTCTCCATGGTGCTTCCCTTCCTAAGCTTTTTGTGCCATCATAGCACAGCTTTTTGGGGTTTGCAACTCATTTCTTTTTGCACTTGCGAAGCCTGAGATATCCGATAATCCCCACAATTCCCAAAATTGCGAATATGATATGATCCCAGTCAATTCCCGGGCCGGAGGTTATGAAAATGGCGGTAGGCCCATCCGCGCCGCCAATGATGCCAACAGCCGCATCGCCCCTTGTTTCTACCGAAAACAGCAGGTACATCAGTACCCGCAGCATCCCATAGTACACGAACCAAAGCCCCGAAACAATGGCAGCACCCAGGAACGCAAACCGCCAGGGACTTTTCCGGTAGGCAAATTCCTTCATCTGCTCGTTCAGCTCTGCCGCCGCCTTTTTCGGCTCTCCCAGTTCTTCCATAATCTGCGCATCGGTCTGTCCCGCTTCCCGGCGGGCAGCAATGGAGCTACTGAAGTCACTCATCACCCTTGCTTTCACATCTCCCGGCAGATTCAGCCGCCGCTCTACCGCGTTTACATAGCGCTTCATTTTCTTTTCCCCATCTGTCATGGCTTGATCCCTCCCTCAAGAAACAGTTGAACGGTCTGTGTAAAATCCTTCCAAACATGATACCGGCGATCCTTTTCCGCCCTGCCAGCCTCCGTGGCCTCATACATCTTCTTGGGGGCTACTCTGCCCTCTCCCTGGGACCAGCTGGCCCGGATCAGGCCGTCATCCTCCAACCGGTACAAAATGGGATACAGGGTTCCTTCCTTTAAGGTAAGGCTCCCTCCGGACCGGGTTTTCAGCTGCTTCAGCAGGTCGTACCCATAGGTCGGCTCGTCGCAGATCAGGGACAGCACCAGCATTTCCAGCACGCCCTTTTTCAGCTGCTGGGTAAATCGATCCTCCATATGCCGCCTCCCGAAAGTATTTAGTATTGCTAAGTATTTGTATTATAGTCAGCTCTGTTTCTTTTGTCAAGAGGCAAAGAAAAAAGAGGGCGGATTGCCCTCTTAAAATATGAATCAGCCCCCCAGCTTTGTCAATGTGGTTCCCGGATAGTAATGGGCTAAAATCTCCTGAAAGCTGCTTCCTGCCACCGCCATGGCGTCCGCGCCGTACTGGCTCATGCCCACCCGATGTCCAAAGCCTCTGGTTGTGATGGTAATTGCGTCCTCCTCCGGCACCACCGTAAAGGCCGTGGACCGCAGACCCAGAAGGGACCGCAATTGGGTGCCGGTATAGGTTTCTCCCCCAACGGTCATGGAGGCCACGCCGCCTCCCTCCGTGTAGGTGGTGGTGCCAATCCAGGAACGGGGGGAACCGCTCAGGCTTACCCCCAGGGCCGTCTGAAATTCCTCCGGCGTAAAGACAGCCGTATCCGTATTGTGGGGTGCGTCCTCCTCTCCGGGGCTGTCCACTGCCTGCAAGTAGGGATACTCCGTCCCCCAGACTGCCACAGCATCCTCGGTACTGCCTCCGGAGCAGGAAAAATAGGTGGCTTCGATCAGCTCCTCCCCATAGGTCAGCACATATCCGGTGGTTGCCCCAATGGCATAGCGGACCTTGTCCACCCCTTCCTGGGTGCCGCCCTTCGCCAGATACGCTTCTTCGGACACATAGGCCTGGCAGCACCCCGGGTCGGTGCAGACGCTTCCGTCTCCGTGCTTCCCGTCGGTAACATAGGCCTTCCGGGTATAGGTTCGGGCCACCACCGCCTGGGCTTTCAGGGCCTCCATCTCAAAGGACACCGGCATTTCCGCCAGCACCACCCCCAGAAGATGGTCGTCCATATTCACCGTTTCCGTTTCTCCATTCTCCCAGCGGACCTTCGCCGTCAGGGGTACCGGCTTTGGCAGAGTCTCCAGGGTTTCCGCCTTTGGCTCCTCTGTGGGCAGCGCTTCCAAACGCTTACTTTGATAGGTGGAAGCCATTTGCAGCATGATTCCCGGCAGGACCATCCCCATAAACAGGGCGATCATCATATCTCTCCAGATTCCCTTCATCCCCATCCCCTCCTGGGGACATTCTATCACAGGCCTCCGCAAAAAGCTGTCATAACCCCGGCACAGCAAAGGCCCGAAATTCCCGGCGCAGGAATTTCGGGCCCTCTTTATTGTTTGGGGCTATGCCACGACCACAGCCATGGCGCAGAACACCACCAGGCACACCACGGTAAGTACAGAGCAGACACCGGAGGCAACTGTGAATTCCTCCGCCCGACGGCCCAGGCCCGGGGCCAGGAAGCTGGTGGGCAGGGCGCAGTACAGCAGCAGGGCCCACCGGGTCAGAGGATCGACCTTCGGCATCAGGAACAGGGCACCCTGCATAATCCCGCAGAAAATCAGGTACATCCCGAAATGAATGGCACTGATCTGGTAGATCGCCTTCCGGTGTGCCCCGTCCAGGGAGAAATTATACCCAATGCTGAAAATCATCAGGACGCTCACCGGCTGTGCAAGCAGTCCGGTGCATTCTGTAATCACCGCCCGCAGGCCGATCTGATCCAGCCAGCCGCCGATTCCGGATAAGTTCAGGGCAAGTCCCGACAGGCTCATCACCACCAGGGGAGAGGTGATTACCTTTTTGGCAATCTCCCCAGGAGCGGGATTTTCTCCCGCATTGGCTGTCAGCAGGGCAATCACCGGATAGGCAACAATGGCCTGGGTCAGATCCAGCACCCCCACCCGGTAGGCTTCCTCAGCGCCGAAAAGGATCATAAACAGGGGAATGCCCATCATTCCCGTTTCCTGGGCGCTGAACAGCATGGGCAGATTGTGATAGGGAAACCGCTTTTTTCGTGCCCGGAAGGCGAAAACCGCGCTCACCGCCACCGCAGTCAGCACCAAAGCCATACTGCCAATGGATTCCATTCCCATTTTCGCCGTCAGGCAGGAATTAAACACCACGCAGGGCAGCCCGAATTTCACCACAAACTGCTGAAGACCCCTTGTTTCCTCCGGTGTCAGTATGGATTTTCGTCTGGCAACCATCCCCAGAAAGATTGCGGTAAAGATGGGTGCAATAATCTGGGCCACCGAAAAGACCTTTTCCATAATTTGCTCCTCTTTCTCTTGTCCATCCTGCCGGGATGGGATTTCCCGGATATTCTACTTTGTTTTGCTTCCTTTTTCAATAGCCAATTCGGATATTTCCGTCCCGTCTTCCCAAATGTTTTTTCCCATTTTCGTTGCATTGCCCCGCCTTTTATTATATAATAAAAAGAAAGGCGCTGCCCCAGGCAGCCCCATGGGAAATGAGGGGATACCATGAAACATGCCAGTTCCATCCACTGGCGGATTGCCCAGCTTGCCGCCCGCCTGGACCCATCTTTGGTAACGGCCCTTTGGATTGTCCGTGCCGCTTCTCCCGGATATGCGCCCGCCTATGAGCAAATGGGCATTGCGGATATGCTGCCCCTGTCCAGCGAAGAACCTCTGCCGGAAACCCCCTGGCACGGTCTGGTCGCCGCCTCCGGGGAAGACCGCCCGGGCACGCTCATTGCGGCCCTGCAAGCCATCATGCCCCACGCTCCCCTGCTTCAGGAGTTGAAGGCGCTGCCGCCCCTTTCCCCTGCCGCCCGGGCCGCATTGGACGAGCTTACCGGGATTTTGTCCGGACTCTCCCCGGAGGATGCCTCTTTCGCCCGGCTCTATCCCCTGGATGCCCCTCTCTCCCTGAATGCGGAATTTGATCTTCCCCTTTGCGTTCTTCGGCTTCTGCTCAGTGTTTTGGACCTTCGACCGGGAAGCCGGCTTTACAATCCCTGCTATGGCAGCGGCGTCCTTCTCTCCCGGGCCGCCGGACTGCTGCCCCGGGGAAACGCCGTGGAGCTGTGGACCCAGGCTCTGGACTCCGCCGCTTATCAGCTGTGCCATGTCCACGCCTACCTGAACGGCGTTTCCATTCACCTGGGGGAAAAAAGCGCCAATTCCCTGTCAGAGGATCTCTTTCCCGATGAAGACTTTGACGGGATTCTGGCCCATCCTCCCTTCAACCAGACCGGATGGTATTGCCCTTCCCAAACACCCTACGACAGCCGGTGGCAATTTGGCATTCCGCCCCGCTCCAACGGAAACTTTGCCTGGCTCCAGCATGTCTATTCCCATCTGGCCCCGGAGGGCCGGGCCGCTGTAATTCTGCCCAACGGCACCCTCACCACCCAGATGCAGTCCGAGCGGACCATCCGGGCAGGGTTGCTGGAAAAGGGGGCGGTGGAAGCCATTCTCGCCCTGCCGGCAGGGCTGTTTACCTCCACAAAGGTCCCCTGCTGTATCTGGCTGCTGGCCGGGGAGAAAATCCCCGCTGCCTCCACTTTGTTCGTCGATGCCCAGAAGCGGAACCTGACCGAGGATATGAGCGAGGATATGCTGTGCCTGACCGGTCTGATTCTCCAGCATCGGGCGGGACTGCCCATCGGGAAGACCACCTGGTACGCCCAGGCCACCTTAACGGAAATCCAGGAAAAGGATCATCTCCTCAGCCCCAATTTCTACACCCTGCCCCCTGTCCAGGAAGGGTTGCTTCCCGATCTGCCCCGGCTGACAGCCATGATTGACAGCCTTCTTCCCCGGTTTTCGGGGACGCCCCTTTTCGACCTTCTGGAAGGGTGGAAGTCCCTTCCTCCGGCCCGCCACTGGGACAGCGCTCCCCTTTCCCGGCTTTACCAGATTATCGGCGGGGTGGTAAAGAAAAAGGAGGCCTTTGGGCAGGGCGTGCCCATGGTGGACGTGGTAACCGTAATCCGCAATCCCTTCCTGCCGGATGTTCTCCCGGCCCTGGTGGAGGTGACGCCGGAGGAAATGGAGAAATACCGCATCCGGGCCGGAGATATCTTTATGAACCGGAGCAGTGAAACCATAGAGGAGCTGGCCTGCTGCTGTGTGGCAAGCAGTGACCGGGAGGCCGTCTTCGGCGGCTATCTTAAGCGTCTGCGTCCTCTGGGGGAAGATCATCCGGACCCCAACTACCTTGCCGCCTATTTCCGCAGCCGGATTTACCGCCGGGAAATTGCCCGGGTCTCCCCGGTCTACACCACCCGCTCCAACATCAACCGCAAGCAGCTGAGCCAGGTTTTTGTCTTTTACCCGGATCAGGACATGCAGGAACGAATCGGTCAGACTTACCTGGCCCTCTGGCAGTTCCGGTCTGCCTGTGCCGATCCTGTCCTGACCGAAAAGCTGGATGCCTTTCTTTCTCTCTTTATCGAGCAGTTCATCTCCTGCCCCATTGCAAGGCTTACTCTGTAAAAAAAAAGATTGTAGCCATTGTATCTCGGGGGCAACCGTGCTATAATGCCTGTATTATTTGGCTTTGCCTTACGGCAAGCAAAAAGGTGGAATACCATGCAGAAAAAACTTTGGCGGCTTTCCCCCGCCCGGATCATCGCTTTGGGCTTCGGCGCGGTGATTCTCATCGGCTCCGGGCTTTTGATGCTGCCTTGCAGTGTCAAAAGCGGGGTAAGGCTTACCTATATTGATGCCCTTTATACCGCCACCAGCGCTGTCTGTGTCACCGGACTGTGCATTGTGGACACGGGCACCGCCCTGACCGGCTTCGGTCAGTTTGTCATGGCCCTGCTGATGCAGATCGGTGGTCTGGGCGTTGCCACTGTGGGCGCCGCCGTGTTTCTCGCCATGGGCAAACGGGTCAACATCAAGGGCCGGGTGCTGATCCGGGAGGCGGGCAATCTCTACTCCGTTCAGGGCGCTGTCCGGTTTGTCCGGACCATGCTGATGACCACCCTGACCTTTGAGCTGATCGGCGCGGCCCTCAGCTTTTTGGTTTTCGTCCGGGACTTCCCGCCCCTGAGGGCCCTGGGCATCAGCCTGTTCCATTCCATCGCCGCCTTTAATAACGCGGGCTTTGACAATCTGGGTCTGTCCGGTCAGGTTGGCAGCAACGTCAGCCTAATCCCCTACCGGGACAACGTCCTTCTGAACCTTACCACCTGCGCCCTTATCATTTTTGGTGGCATCGGCTTTCTGGTCATTCAGGAAATGCGGCGAAAGAAATTCCACTGGAAGAAATACTCCCTCCATGCCAAGGTGGTTCTCTCCGTCACCTTTGTTTTGCTGGCTGCGGGCACCGTGCTGTTTAAGCTGTCTGAGGATATGAGCTGGATGACCGCCTTCTTCCACAGCGTTTCCGCCAGAACCGCCGGATTCTCCACCGATTCCCTGGGTTCCTTTACCAATGCCGGCCTGCTTACCATGATGGTGCTCATGTTCATCGGCGCCTCCCCCGGCTCCACCGGCGGCGGCGTGAAAACCACCACCTTCTTTATGCTGTTTAAGGGCATTGAATCCGCTGCCACAAATAAGCGGGAGCAGGCCTTCCGCTATTCTCTGCCCAGAGACGCCTTCCGAAAGGCAGCGGTCATCACTGCCCTGGGCTTATCCTTGGTGATCGTCAGCACCTATCTGCTGATTCTGATGGACCCCCAGGTTCCCTTCATCGACGCCCTGTTTGAAATGGTCAGCGCCTTTGCCACGGTGGGGTTGTCCACGGGCATTACCCCCACATTGAGCTTCGGCAGCAAGGTTCTCAGCATCTTCATTATGTTTACCGGTCGGTTAGGCCCACTGACTGTGGCCTCTCTCTGGTACTTTACCAACGGCGACCGGGTCAATTTCCCCGAGGGCGATATCGCCATCGGATGATTCAGGAGGAACCGCAATGTTTCGAAAAAGTAAAAATGACAGCAATACCTACGGCATTGTAGGCTTAGGCCGGTTTGGCTATGCCCTGGCTATGGAGCTGGCTTCCGCCGGGGCGGAGCTGGTGGTACTGGACCGGGACGAGGATAAGATCCGGGAACTCCGGGACTACACGGAAAACGCCTATCTGGTTGCCAACCTGGACAAGAAGACCCTGATGGAAACCGGCATCCAGGACTGCGATGTTGCCGTGGTGTGCATCGGCGAGAAGCTGGACACCTCCATTCTCACCACGCTGAACCTGGTGAGCATGGGCATCCCCACCGTCATCTCCAAGGCTGCCAGCCAGGAGCATGGAGAGATCCTGGAGAAGCTGGGCGCTCAGGTGGTCTATCCCGAGCGGGACATGGGCATCCGCCTGGCAAACCGGCTGGAGGCCTCCCGGATGCTGGATTACATTCAGCTCAGTGAAAAGCTGAACATCTCCAAGCTCATGGTGCCCCAGCAGATGATTGGCAAAACCGTTGTGGAGGTCAATCTTCGTAAGGAATTCAACGTCAACATTATCGCTGTGGAAAACGGCAGCAGTCTCATTGAAGTCGTGGCCCCGGACTATGTCTTCTGCAAGGGCGATATTCTCTACGTCTCCGGCAGCAAGGCAGGATTAAATAAGCTCTCTGACTGGGCAGAATAACCCCTTCGCCTCTGTCCCCCCCGGCAGAGGCGAAAACAGATTCCTTTTCTCATTTTCTTACAGTTCCCGGTCTTGACAAAATCCGGGAAATGTAAGATACTTTATCTGGTTGGAAACGTTTCTTTTCCACATTCCTGAACAACACAAAAGCAAAGAGGAGCAGAAGATATGAGTCGTTACGCAGGCGTTTTAATGTCCGTCACAAGTCTGCCGTCCAAATATGGCATCGGCTGCTTTGACAAGGAGGCCTATCGTTTTGTGGACTGGCTGGCGAAAGCCGGTCAGCGCTATTGGCAGATTTTGCCCCTGGGTGTCACCGCCCATGGCGCTTCCGATGATTCCCCCTATCAGTCCTTTTCCGCCTTTGCGGGAAATCCCTATCTGATCAGCCTGGATGCCCTGGTTGCGGAAGGCGTTCTCACGGCAGAGGAATGCGACAGCCTGGATTTTGGCACGGACCCCCAAAGGGTCGATTATGACAAGCTCTATGAAAATCGGCTCTCCCTGCTGCACAAGGCCTATGAACGCAGCGGCATCAGTGAAAACCCCGCCTATCGGGATTTCTGCAATCAAAACGCCTGGTGGCTCAATGACTTTGCCCTGTTCATGGCTCTGAAGGACTTTTTCGGCGGTGTTCCCTTCACCGAATGGCCCGAGGATATCCGGATGCACTGGGGCTTCGCCCTGGATTATTACAACCGGGAGCTGTACTTCGAAATTGAGTTCCAGAAATACCTGCAATTTCAGTTCACCGAGCAGTGGAGCCGCCTGAAGGCCTACGCAAACAGCAAGCACATTCAGATCGTGGGGGACATCCCCATTTACGTCTCTCCCGACGGCACCGATGTCTGGGCCCATCCGGAGCTGTTCCAGCTGGACGACCGGAATATCCCCACCGCCATGGCTGGCTGCCCCCCGGATGCCTTTGCCGCCGATGGTCAGGTCTGGGGAAATCCTCTGTACCGTTGGGAGTATCACCGGAACACCGGCTTCGACTGGTGGGTCAGCCGGATGTGGTACAGCTTTAAGCTCTATGACGTGGTTCGCATCGACCATTTCCGGGGCTTTGACGCCTATTTCTCCATCCCCATGGGCGCTGCCTCCGCCAAGGAGGGGCACTGGGAGCCGGGTCCCGGCATGGATCTGTTCAACACCATCCGCTACCGTCTGGGGGATGTGTCCGTCATTGCGGAGGATCTGGGCCTGATGACCGATTCCGTCCGTCAGCTGGTGCTCCACAGCGGCTATCCCAACATGAAGGTGCTACAATTCGCCGTCGATCCTTCGGATGCGGGCGCCGCCAACGATTACTGGCCCCACAATTACCCCACCAACTGCGTAGTCTACACCGGCACCCACGACAATGAAACCATCTCCGGCTGGTTTAACGACCTGGACAGCGCCTCCAAGGCGCAGCTGCGCCGCTATCTGGGAGATTCCCATACCCCTGACGAAGAAATGAATCAGGTTCTGATTGCCCTGGCTATGCGGGCCGTGGCAAAGGACTGCATCATCCCCATTCAGGACCATCTGGGCCTGGGTAACGAGGCCCGGATGAACAAGCCTGGCACCGTTGGCTTTAACTGGCGCTGGCGTTTGCAGGCCGGAGCCCTTACGGATGCCCTCGCCGAGAAGCTTTTGCTTCTGACAAAGGCCACCGGTCGTGCCAACTGGGATGCGATAACGTAAGATTTGCCGCCGGACCATGTCCGGCGGCTTCCCTGTTTTCATTGACACCTTACCGGGTTTCTGCTATAATACCGCTGAAATAACAGGAAGAGGAATGGACTATGAATCTCATTTTAATCGGAAATCTGGTTTCCTTTCTGGGCTGCCTGCTGATGGTCAGCATCGGCTTTCTCCGGAAAAAGGAGCAAATCCTGGGGGTGCAGTGCCTGCAATTTACCCTGATGGGCGTCAGCAATTTCCTCCTGGGCGGCATCTCCGGCACCATTTCCAATCTGGTCAGCATTGTGAGAAACCTGGTTTTCTTCAAGGCCAGAGTCACCGTTCCTCTGAAGCTGGGCTTCATCGCCCTCCAGGTTCTCCTGTCCCTGGGAACCCTGGGCGTCAGCCCCCTGGAATGGCTTCCCCTGCTGGCTGCCGGGGCCTTTACCTGGTTTCTGGACGTAAAAAGCGAGGTCACCTTGAAGGCTGTCATCATCGCCATCTTCTTTTTGTGGGTGGTCTATGACCTGTGCCACCAGAATTATGTAGCAATGACCTTTGACATTCTCTCCATCTTCTCCAACGCCGCCGGAATCGCCATGATCCGCAGGGCAAAAAAGGCATCCTGATACTGATTCTCTTTTAAAATGTTTAACCTATTCAGGGTAAGCATTTTAATTAGAGAATCATATTCGGCGACGCCGTAAGGCGGTGCCTTCTTGATAAAAATGAAACATTTTTATCAAGAAACAGTATGAGAAACGAAACAGTCCGCCCTTATTGGGCAGTCTAAGCGCCCCCATCCAACCGGATGAGGGCGCGATTCATTTTTATTGCCTGATGCGCTTTTAAACGAACCTCTTAATCAGAAAAACAGGCCGACCAACGGGTAAACAACCAGCATCACTGCCACTAACGAAAATGCCACGAAGACCAGATTGTATTTTATGGTATTTCGCATGTTGACATGCCCTTCCCCAAAGAACAGGGGAGCGGGAATCGAAGCGGAGGGCGTCAGCGTAGCCATCGCGGAGGCAAAACCAATGCATACACCGAAAATTGCCAAAATGGTCGGGTCCTGAGGCAATACGCTGATGCCAATATTAAAGAAAACAACCATGGTAACAACGTTGGACAGGAAATTGGTGACAAGCATTGCCATGATGACCAGAATCAGAATGATGATTACAGGAGGCAGGCTGCTGACCAGAGGCTCCATGCACTCACCCATAAACGCTGTTACACCGATGTCAGGCCGGGACAGCGGCTTGGACATGGTAACTACAGCGCCTCCGAATATCAATGCCCCCAGCGGCACGGCTTTGATCGCGGTACGGAAATTGAGAATCGGCTTTCCCTTTTGGCGAATGATGGACAGCAGAACCACGGCGCACATCGCGGGAATCACCGAGGTAATCTTGACCATATACGCTGAGAAGGCAGGGGCAATGTTCTTCATAAACTCGGGGGTAATGGTGAAGAAGATTGCAAACAGGAAAACAACCAGAGCAATTTTGCCTTCGGCACTCAGAGGGCCTTCGGCGGCTGCCAGCTCCTGCATATTGAGATTCTCAAAGCCTTTTGCTTTCGGCTTCCACAGAACCACGCAAAGCATGATTACCAGCAGCATAACAGCGGCAAAGGGCACACCGATCAGGAACCACTGTCCGAAGCTGATGGAGATGCCAACCTGATTTTCAAGCATGGACATCAGCAAAACAACGGGCGCGTGGGCAATGGGGGAGGCAATGGAGATAATCGTGTTGCACCACAGGATTCCCATAAAGATACAGGTGTAGAAGGGGTCCCCCTTTTTGGCGCCAACCTTGCTGCAAATATTTTTTGCCAGTTCAATATAAATGACAGCCAGGGACATGTTTTCCACAAACAATCCGATGACAATGTTTGATAGGAAGAACATAAACAGGAACATATTGGGCCGGTTCTTGACTGCCTTCCGGGATATGAACCAGTTGGCGACTTTTCCGATGACACCGGTTTCTCTCAGGCATTCGCTGAGCATGACGAAGACAAGGATGGTAACGAAAACATTGTTGCCAAACGCCGCAATCCAGACGTCTTCCGCATTCATCACACCCGCCATGATGATGAGAATCATGTAAAGAAGCGATGTTTCGCTGGTGCCAATTGTCAGCCAGGCGTACAGGGTAGATACGGTAATGGCAAGGGTGTAAATACCAAGCTGCGTCAGAGAACCCCTGGGTTGGAGAAAGATTGACAGCAATCCAGCGATAACGATATAAATCAAGAAATGCAGATCTCTTTTTTTCATAGCGTCTCTCCTATAATGGGTAGCGGGTCACAATGGTTACTCAGCCTGCAAGAAGGGGTCAAACCCGAAACAATCCAAATTATACCGGGATATTTCCTGAGAAACGGCATCGTATATGCCGGGGAACAGAGCACCGGGACCTCCATAGGTCAGCCCGGGCCAGAAACCCGGTACATCCTTGTAAGCATTGCAGGCATTGTAGACCTCTTTGTGAATGGCTTCCTGTTCTATGTTCTTCATATCGATGATAGAGTCAATTCCGCCCATCATTCCCAGCGTGCCGTTCAGTTCCCTGCCCAGTTTCACAATGTTGTTGGTGGGAATGACGCCCTGCCATACATCAATGCCAATCTCCTTCAGTTCACCGGAAATCGGTTCCAGGAAGGAATCGGAATGATGAACCACGATAACATTGTTGTCATGCAGATAACCATACAGCTTCCGGTACGGCTCTTTGAAAAACTCACGCCATATTTCCTTGGAGAAGAACAGAGAATTCTGGGTCCCCCAGTCATCATGGGAGATGATTGCTTCGGGATGGAGATTTTCAACAAGAAGCCTGAAATATGTCAGCTTGTACTCCGTGATGGCATCAATCAAGCTGTGCATTGCCTCCGGCTCCAGCAGGAAGCCCATCAGTGTGTCCTCGAAGGTCATCAGCATATGCAGCTGCTCAAAAATCCCCGTAGGAACAATGGACATGGAGAGGAACCGGTCGTGATCAATGGCATCCTTTTGCGCCCTGACGACATCCCAGCCCTGGGCACAATTCGCTTCCAAATCCGGCACCTTCAGATATTTGTACCATTCCGCCAGATCCGGAATCACCTGATTCTCCTGGGTGACAATGGGAATTGCAGCAGGTTCATCTGCCCCAAAATGGATGAACGTACCCCAGGGATCATAGGAGTCGGTACCCCGAATCCGATTGCCCCGAATATATTGGGAGCAGGGGTCCCCCATCAGAAACTTGAACATGGTGAAGGAGTTGTTCAGATACTCCGGTTTCCCGTCCGGCTTCAGATATTCGAGAAAGTTTTGCCGTGGCGTCAACATTGCTGTGCCTCCTTATCCAATCAGGCGGGCTTTTCTTCTTGAATCAGCGCCAGGAAAATAACGCCGAGGAGGAGTGCGCCGGAAAGAACATACCAGCAGATGCTGAACGTACCGGTGGTATCGACGATGAAGCCGACCACAACGGGGGAAATGATGGAGCCCAACTGGAAGATGGTATTCTGCACACCCATGACGGATGCGGAGGTACCCTGGGGTGCATACTTGGTGACCTCGGAATTGAGGATGGCGTTGGGCAGATTCTGAAAGAAGCCCAGCAGCAGTGCGAAGAAAATCAGGACCATGTAGCCGGACTGGAATCCGAAGATAACCGTGGAGACAGACAGAATCACATAGCAAAGGATCAGGTAGTTCTTGATCTTCATGTGCAGCTTGCTGGCGATGACGCCGGTAACCAGGGTGGCGACGATACCGGCATAGCGGTTGAAGGACCAGATGTGGGCAGCTTCCGCATTGGTAAAGCCCATACCGGTCAGATACCGGTTCGCCCATGTGCCGACGCCCATAATCATAAAGCTGAAGAAGAAGCAGGACAGGCAAAGCATCAGAATATTCTTGTTGGCAAAGGTGATCTTAATGCCGGTGAGCAGCGTGACCTTTCTTGCATTCTGCTTGTCCGTGATATTGGGGACAACCAGGAAAATAACCAGGGCAAAGGCGATGGTAATGTAGCCGGTGACACGGAAGGCCATTTGCCAGCCATAGGCATCCAGCAGAGAGGCGCCCATATTGTTGGCAATCAGGCTGCCCACGGTTGCGCCAACCTGCAAAATACCGAAGGCAATGCCTCTTTCTTTGAGATCAGGGAAATTATCCGCAAGCACCTTTGAGGCACAGGACATAAAGACGCCGCCCCCCAGGCCAGTAACAATCCGCAGCAGGAATCCCACATTGTAGGAGGTAATGGCAGCCATACCGATGGAGGCGATGCCGGACAGCAGCAAGCCTGCTGACAGAACCCATTTGACGCCGATACGGTCAGCCAGGAAGCCGCCGGGGATCTGAGTAATCACATAGCCGATGAAGAACGCGGACATGAACGCGCCGGCCTGGACGGCGCTCAGACCCAGCTCTGCGGAAACGGTTCCGTTCAGAGGACTCCAGATAAAACGGGTGATAAAGGTGACCGCGAAGGCGCAGCACATCAAAAACAGCATGAACCACTTGGTATATTTCTTGGTTTCCATAGTTTAACTCCTCTCAATCCTCATATTTTGCATAGGCAATTCGGCTTACTTTATATAATTCCTTCATAAACACCGGATTGGGGCTGGACAAGGCTGTCATCAGGTGCAGATGACCATACTTCTCAAACCATTCATCCGCGGCTTCCCGCAGCTGTGTGTCTGAGGCGTTTTCCGGCAGGGGTATGGACTGCACGCCGAACGCAATGGGGGCATCCCTGTACTTTTCAGCCAGCATGTAAACATCATTGATGGGCTGCGGGCTCCAGGAATCCACGCCCGCCTCAATATAGGCGGGAACCAGCGACTCATTTTTGCCGCAGCTGTGCAGATCAAAGAACAATCCCATTTCGTGGGCTGCATCCGTCAGCTTTTTCAGATAGGGGACCAGCATCTCTCTGGCGGTATCCAAAGAGAAGAACGGACCATTCTGATGACCCCAGTCATCATGGATGTTGATGGCGTCAATGGGGCAGGTTTCCTTGGTCCGCCGGTAATACTCGATCACCATGTCGGTATACTGGTCGAGGAACCGCTTGACGCCGTCCTGCTGATCCTCATCAATGAGCGCGACGGCGGCATCCGCCACATCCATCAGAGAAATCAGCCGTTCCCAGGGACCGGCAACACCAGCCAGCGTATTGAGCTGGGTGGTATCCAGGAAATGAACATTCCTTCTGGCACTCTCCGCAAAGTCCAGGTGATCCAGAGAGGGAATCGAGATGTAATTCTCCCAATGGCTCATGTCGGGCACCTTCTGAGAGCCGGGGCGGACCGTGGCGCCGCCGGTGACAGGGACAAATTCCCACTCAAGATCGAACCAATCACTTTTCATAACCAGATCGGTATATACAATTGGCTCTTCTTCATCACAGACCATGTGATTTGCAACGTTTTCCAGAAGAATGCGGGGACGGAAGTGGTTTATATCACATTGGCTCCGACCTGCAACCGGAATCCAGTAGGGCTTTCTCTTGGTATAGAACAGGCGAAAATTTTCTTTCTCGGAAATGGGGCGGTTATACAGTGGTTCATATGCAACGGTGTTGATGCAATGCTGGCGTATGACTTTAAATTCATCTTCTGAGAAGGGAACTCTGCTCATAATATCACGCTCCTTTTCTGTGAGGGACGGTGGCGCTCAGACCAATTGCACGCTGTCCGGACCAAACCTGCCATGTCCAAAGCTCCATCCTGAGAGTATTATAGGCAATAAAATCAATTCGGACAATATTTTTGGTGCACAGAGATTCCCTTTCTTTTGTGCAACTGTGTCAGTTTAAAAATGGCTATTGCTTTTTCTGTTGGTAATATATTATAATAACTGGAAAATGGAGATATGAGACTCCGGACAGTGGAGGAGGATAAAAGCGTGCAACTGTCTTTCAATCTGATTGCGGAAAAGCTGCGGGAGAAATATCCAGATACGTCTGTGGCGTTATCCTGTGGGCAAAAATTCCGATGTGCAAAGGCCTATTGCGGGGCAGTGGAGAAGGGCGTGATCTATGTTCTGCTGGAGGACGGGGTTTCGGCGCAGGCCCAAAGGACGGATGCCCCCTGTATCTGCCATGCCCGGGCAGCGGATGGGTTCCGTTATGCTGTCTGTGTTCCGGATTCCGCAGACATGCAGGAGGTTTTTAACGAGGTGCTTTCCGTGTTCGATCGGTTTGCGGCCTGGGAGCTGGCAACCATGGAGATGATTGCCCAGAAGAAACCCCTGGACCAAATTCTTGACCTTTCGTCCATGGTCACGCCCAATCCAATCCACCTGATTGATCCTTCCATGCGAATGATCGCCCACAGTCATGTGGACATCATGCATGAAATCAGCTATACCTTTCGGCAGTGTGTACGAACCGGGTACCCGCCCTATGAGGTGCTGAAGCGGCAGATTGAAGACGGAGAGCAGGAGAAGCTGAATAAAACCCGGGGCGTTTTCCATATGAATCCGGTTCGGTCAGTAGAATCCTCCTACGAGTGCCGGAACATTTTCGATCAGGATCAGCTGCTTGCGCACATTTTTGTAATTAATATCTTTACGGGCCCCACAGTCTGCGGACTGGAGATTGCGGACAGACTGGGGGATATGCTCCTGACTTACCTGAAGGATTCGGCTGGGCCGAAAACACAGCCGGCTCTGACGAACATCCTGTTCCAGGATCTGCTCAGCGGAACAAAGATTGACAATAAGCTCCTGAGCGGCGCGCTGGGTGTCTATAAGTGGCATATCGAAGATTGCTACCGTATGGTAATTCTGCGCAGTATGGAGGCAAACGCGACCCAGTCTTTCCTGGCCCAGTTATTGGTTTTTCCCGGTTCCCTGGAGAAAATTCAGGTTATTTTTTACCAGAAAAGCTATGTAATCCTGTTCCACGAAACACCGACGGAGGATATCCTGGAGCTGGTAACACCGCTTGCGGAGCAGTGTGACATATATGTCGGCATCGGAAAAGAGTTTCGGGGAATTACGCAGATGTCCGATTACTATAAACAGCTGGAGATCAGCACCGTAGCCGGTTTGACAGCCAGACCCAGTCAGTATGTATGGTCGGATGATGACACGGGACTGTATTATCTTCTGGACCAATACGCGGATATGCCGCTGAAGCAGATCTGCCATGAGGGGGTTTACCGGTTATTTGAGTATGACCGCAGAAATGGAACCGACTTTGTAAAAATTCTGCTGACCTACATGGAATGCAGCTGCAATCGGCAAAAGGCTGCCAATATCCTGTATATTCACCGAAATACCATGAATAACTACCTGAACAAAATCGCGTCCATGCTGGAATTTGACAACCTGGAAAATGAGAAATTCAGCTATGTTCTTTTTTCCTTGCATCTTGCCTATGAGCGGCAGCGCAACAGCCCCAACTATGTCATGGATTATTCACAGCCTTCCGGCAATGCCGGAAATGAACAAGGTGCAAATGCAAATTCATAAGCAGAAATACGCCGCGAGAAAGGGCGTACCCATCGGCAGGCGTATTGTGCACCCAAAAGCGATTCCACTCTCACAGCAGAACGATACCTTGCTTTCAAATTTTAAGGCAGCAATGCAAGAACGGCTTTGGCTGCCCAGTTCTCTTTTCCGATATCCAGGCATCCCCCAAAAACGAAACAGTCCGCCCATATGGACGGACTGTTTTTTATCGTACAGACTTGGCGTATTCCGTAGGGGTAATGCCGAACTTCTCCTTAAATTGCCGGGAGAAATGGTGCACCGTGGAGTATTGCAGCTGGGCTGCAATCTCTGTGAAGTTCAGATTGTTTTCCCGGATCATCTGCTTGCTCTCCTGGAGCTTGATCCGGCGAATATACTCGCCCGGGGAGATTTGCAGATTCTTGTGGAACAGTGCCGTCAGATAGCTGGCACTCACATCCACCTGCCGGGCTACCAGGGGCACAGACAGCTTCTCCCGGATGTGGCTGGATATAAACTGCTGGGCCTGACGGATGATCTCGTTTTCACTGTGGATGGCATTGACGGTTTGCAGCTTTCCCCCCTGCGGGTCCACCGTCTCCCGCAGCAAAAGCAGCAGCAGCAGATTGAGCTGGGTCAGGATAATATCATTGCTGAACCCATCCATTTTCTCCTGTTCCCGCAGCATATCCTGCAGGATCGCCACCACCCGCTGGGGCGCGGAGAATTTCCGGTTCACCAGCGGCGCAAGCTCTGCCCCACGAACGTCGAAGGACAGCGTCACATACCGGGGAGCCACGCCGATGTCCGCGTACTGCATATGCCACTGGTTTGGCCCATAGATCACAATATCTCCCTGCTTCAGCAGCAGATCCTGTCCTTCCGCCACAGAGTGGAGGGAGCCCTGATCCACATAGGTCAGCTCTGCCATGGGATGGGACTCTCCAGGGAACAGGAATCCCTGCTCCTTTTCCTGATAAAAGAAGGTGTAGATTCCATCCACCTGGAGCTGATGCTCTACCCGCAGATCGGACAGGCTCCGCTTTCCCACTTCCTCGGGCTGGCTTTCCGTATCCACCAGCACCGTAGCCTCCTCCAGGAAGGGGCTGAGTGAGAAAATCACGCCCGGAGCAATGCAGGCTGTTTTATCCAGGTAGAACTGGTAAAAGGCCTCTCCATCCTGGCTCACCGTCAGGACGCTGATGCCGTCGCCACAGCTTACCCAGGTTTCTGAGACAGCCCGATAAAGCATGGGCTCCGACCTGCGCAGCGTCCAGGAAGCCGCCATATTTTTTTCACCCGGCCTGGTGTTTTGACTTTTCTCCGGCGGAACTGTGCCGAAGCGCTGAAACGTGACCTGATTCAAATTACGGATCATGGCGTTCTCCTTATAAAAATAGCTTACGCTGTCGTCTGCGAACAAACTCCTGACGTAAGCTATTATATCGGATAAAATCGATTTTGGCAAATACTTTTCGCCTTTTGAAAAGAATATTTTTACCGCTGATACGAAAACTCGAAATCGTAAATATCCACGGTATCTCCGTCCTGAATGCCCATTTCCTCCAAGCGGGCAAAAAGGCCGTATTTTCTCAGCTGCTGGTCAAAATAATTGCGCTGCTCGTAATCCTCAAAGTTCACATTCTGAATCAGCCGCTCCAGCCAGGCGCCGGTCACCAGCCAGGTGGAGCCATAGTGCTCAATGTCAAAGGCGCTGGGGTCCACCGGCGGCTCCACCACCTCCACATAATCCGGCTCGTAAATGGTCACAGGGGGCAAGGTCCGCAGCTTCTCCACCACCACCCGCATCAGATTCTTGGTGCCCTGGGTGGTACCGGCGCTGATCTCGTACAGCTCACAGCCCGCCGCTTCTACGGCGGAGCGGAGCCGGACCATGTTATCACTGTCCGGGGGCAGCAGATCGGTTTTATTGGCGGCAACAATCATGGGACGATTGCTGAGGTCCACAGAATAGCTGTGCAGCTCCTCGCAGATGGCATGGAAGTCCTCCACCGGGTCCCGTCCCTCGTTGCCTGACACATCCACCACATGAACCAGAAGCCGGCACCGGTCAATATGCCGCAGGAAGTCGTGACCCAGGCCCGCTCCCTCTGCCGCCCCTTCGATGATGCCGGGAATGTCCGCCATGACGAAGGATACGCCCTCATCCACATAGATCACGCCCAGATTGGGGAACAGGGTGGTAAAGTGGTAGTTGGCAATCTTGGGCCGGGCATTGGAGGTGACGGAAAGCAGGGTGGATTTTCCCACATTGGGGAAGCCCACCAGC